>NZ_BACU01000259.1 GCF_000333275.1 Azospirillum sp. B4
TGTCGTTGGCCATGCGGATGGCATCGGCCTCGTCCTTGAAGCGGAACAGCGGCGCCACCGGGCCGAAGGTCTCCTCCCGCGCCAGGATCATGTCCGCCGTGGCGTCCAGCAGCAGGGTGGGCTCGAAGAAGTTACCCCCCAGGGCATGGCGCCGGCCGCCCATGGCGACGCGGGCCCCCTTGGACACGGCGTCCTCGATATGGCGCTCGGCCTTTTCCACCGCGGCGCGGTTGATCAGCGGGCCAGTGGTCACGTCCTTGTCGGCGCCGTTGCCCACGCGCAGGCGGCCCACCGCCTCCGCCAGGCGGGCGGCGAAGGCCTCATAGACGCCATCCTGCACCAGGATGCGGTTGGCGCAGACGCAGGTCTGGCCGGCGTTGCGGTATTTGGAGGCCATCGCCCCCTCCACCGCCGCATCCAGGTCAGCGTCGTCGAAGACGATGAAGGGCGCGTTGCCGCCCAGCTCCAGGCTCAGCTTTTTCAGCGTGTCGGCGCTCTGCTTCATCAGCAGCTTGCCCACGGGCGTGGAGCCGGTGAAGGACAGCTTGCGCACCAGCGGGTTGGAGGTCATCTCCCCGCCAATGGGCTTGGGATGGCCGGTGACGACGCTCAGCACCCCCGGCGGCAGCCCAGCCCGCTCCGCCAGAACGGCCAGCGCCAGGGCGCTGTAGGGTGTCACCTCCGACGGGCGCACCACGATGGGGCAGCCGGCGGCCAGGGCCGGCCCCACCTTGCGAGTGATCATGGCGATGGGGAAGTTCCAGGGGGTGATGGCGGCAGCGACGCCGATGGGCTCCTTCACCACCACGATGCGCTTGTCGCTGGCAAAACTGGGGATGGTGTCGCCATAGGCGCGCTTGCCCTCCTCCGCGAACCATTCGATGAAGCTGGCGCCATAGGCGACCTCGCCCCGCGATTCCACCAGGGGTTTGCCCTGCTCCGCGGTCATGATGCGGGCCAGGTCCTCCTGGGCGTACATGATCATCCCGAACCAGCGACGCATGACGGCGGCGCGGTCCTTGGCGGTGCGGGCGCGCCAACCGGCCCAGGCGGCGTTGGCGGCCTCAATGGCGCGTGCCGTTTCGGCGGCGCCCATGGCGGGAATGCTGCCGATGATCTCTCCCGTCGCCGGGTTGTCCACGTCCAGGGCGGCACCGTCATCGGCATCGACCCAACGGCCCCCGACATAAGCCTGGTCGCGCAGCAAGTCGGGGTCATGCAGGCCAAGAGCCTGAGCCGTGCGGACGAGGGGCCCGTGGGGGGCGCGAACGGGGGTATCCATGGCGAACCTCTTGTGACAACCGCCTGGGGGGCATGGTTCTTACGTAGGCGGGATCCGGGGGCGTTGCAATGCGGGATGCCCCTGCGGGCGGACACGGCCTCCAGCCAGGCAGGTCACAACCGCCCACCCCCAGCCGGCGTTCCCAGGCTGGGCTGAATTTCGGGTCTTAAGACTCAGGCCGCTTCGTGATCCGTGCCCGGCTGGTCCCCCGGCCGGCCCCCTGGGCGGCCCAAGGCATGGCGGGCGCGGACCAGCGCCTGGTCCAGGGTACGGCCGAAATGAACCTGCGGCGGCTTCAAGCCCTGGGTCAGCAGCAGGCGCCGTGCCTCCGGATCGGCCAGGGCGATGGCCACGACCGCCCCCTGCTTGCGCGCCTTGGCCGCCAGCCCGTCGATGACGGTGACGGCCGTGGAATCCAGCAGCGGCACCGCCGTCAGATCCAGCACGTAGGCCCGCGGCCGGGCGGCGACGCGGTCGAACAGGGCCGACACGCCGGCCGCCGCCCCAAAAAAGAACGCGCCGGACAGGCGGAAGACCAGGATGTCGTCGTCGCGCGTCTGGGGTTGGTCCGGCAGCGGGCCAGCGTGATCGGCCACGTCA
>NZ_BACU01000258.1 GCF_000333275.1 Azospirillum sp. B4
GGACCCGCCATACGGTGACCGCACCAAAGAAAAGGGGATGGTCCGCAGCCGAGCCATCCCCTCTTTTCTGTCCCACATTCGCTGGCGATTTACTTATCCCCGCAGGGCCGAGGCCTCGCGCGCCAGCTGGGTGATGCCGGCCCAGTCCTTGGCAGCCACCAGGTCGGCCGGGGTCAGCCACGAGCCGCCGACGCAAGCGACGTTGGGCTGGGCCAGATAGTCGGGCGCTGTTTTCACGGTGATGCCGCCGGTGGGGCAAAATGTCACACCCGGCAGCGGCGAGGCCAGGGACTTGATCAGCTTCAGGCCGCCCACGGCCTCCGCCGGGAACAGTTTCACATGGCGCAGGCCCCGGGCCTGCAGCGCCATGACTTCCGACGGGGTGGCGGTGCCGGGCAGGAAGGGCACGCCCTGGGCCTGCACCTCATCCAGCAGCGCCGGATAACAGCCGGGGCTGACGATGAAGCGGGCGCCGGCGTTCTTCACGCGCGCCACCTGGGCGGTGTCCACCACCGTGCCGGCCCCGACGACGGCATCGGGAACCTTGGCGGCGATGACTTCCATGGCGGCCAGCGCGGCCTCGGTCCGCAGCGTGACTTCCAAAACCCGCACGCCCCCCTCAACCAGGGCTTCGGCCAGCGGCAGGGCGTCTTCCAGCTTGTCGATGATCAGGACCGGGACGACGGGCCCCAAGGCCAGGATTTCGCCCACGCTCAAGGTGCTGTCCGAACTCATGCGAAATCCTCTCCGAAGCTATGGGCGCCTTCCTCGGCGCCGGTCACATGGGCGCGCATGCCCCCGAACAGGTTGCGCCCCGTTCCCCAGGTGTTGCCCGTCAGGTCCGGCGTGGCGGCCGGGCGGGCGGCGAACTCCGCCGCATCCACCAGGATGTCCAGCGTGCCGGCCTCCCCATCCAGGCGGACGATGTCACCGGTGCGGATACGGGCCAGCGAGCCGCCCTTCAACGCCTCCGGCGTCAGGTGGATGGCGGCGGGCACCTTGCCGGACGCACCTGACATGCGGCCGTCGGTGACCAGCGCCACCTTGAAGCCCTTGTCCTGCAAGATACCCAACTGCGGTGTCAGCTTGTGCAGTTCCGGCATGCCGTTGGCGGCGGGGCCCTGAAAGCGGACGACGGCGATGAAGTCCCGTTCCAGCTCCCCACGCTTGAAGGCGGCCAGCATCTCGTCCTGGGCCTCGAAAACGATGGCCGGCGCCTCGACGACGCGGTGCTGCGGCTTCACCGCCGACACTTTGATGATGGCGCGGCCGGCGTTGCCGGTGAGCAGGCGGATACCGCCCGAGGGGTCGAACGGGTCGGTGGCCGGGCGCAGGATGGTGGTGTCGGCGCTGGTGGGCGTGCCGGCGCGCCAGGCGGCCTTGCCATCCTGCAACCACGCCTCATGGCGGTAGGCGTCCAGGCCCGTGCCCAGCGCCGTGCCGTCGGCAACGGTGGTGACGTCACCGTGCAGCAGGCCGGCATCCAGCAGGGTGCTGATCAGGAACTGCAGGCCACCGGCGGCGTGAAAGTGGTTCACGTCGGCGACGCCATTGGGATAGACCCGCGCCAGCAGGGGCACCGCCCCCGACAAATCACTGAAGTCCTGCCAGTCGATGCGGATGCCGGCGGCGCGCGCCATGGCCACCAGATGCAGGGTATGGTTGGTCGACCCACCCGTGGCCAGCAATCCGACGATGGCGTTGACGATGCTGCGTTCATCCACCAGGCGGCCGATGGGCAGGTAGTTGCCCGCCTGCTCCGTCAGCTGCGCCACCCGCTGGGTGGCAGCCACGGTCAGGGCGTCGCGCAATTCGGTGTTGGGGTTGATGAAGGAGGATCCGGGCAGGTGCAGGCCCATGATCTCCATCAGCATCTGATTGGAATTGGCTGTGCCGTAAAAGGTGCAGGTGCCGGGCGAGTGATAGGACTTGGACTCCGCCTCCAGCAAATCGTCGCGGGTGGCCTTGCCCTCCGCATAGAGCTGGCGGACCTTGGCCTTCTCCGGGTTGGACAGACCCGAGGGCATGGGGCCGGCCGGCACGAAAATGGCCGGCAGATGGCCGAAGGACAGGGCGCCGATCAGCAGGCCGGGGACGATCTTGTCGCAGACGCCCAAGTAAAGGGCGGCGTCGAACATGTCATGCGACAGGGCGATGGCGGTGGACTGGGCGATGACATCGCGGGAGAACAGCGACAGCTCCATGCCGTCGCGGCCTTGCGTGACGCCGTCGCACATGGCGGGCACGCCGCCGGCGAACTGCGCCACCACGCCGGCCTCGTGCGCCGCCTGCTTGATCAGGGCGGGGAAGCGCTCGAACGGCTGGTGGGCGGACAGCATGTCGTTATAGGCCGACACGATGGCGATGTTGGACTTGCGGCCGGTGGCCAAGGCCGCCTTGTCGTCCGGGGCACAGGCGGCGAAGCCGTGGGCCAGGTTGCCGCAGCCCAGCGCGCCACGGCGGGGGGTCTGGCCCTTCTGGGCGTCCAGGCGTTGCAAGTAGCGGGCGCGGCTGTCGGCGCTGCGCTGGATGACGCGGTCGGTGACCCGCCGCAGGGTGTCGTGTAGCGCCATGGGGTCCTCCCTGGCTGAAAAGCCATGAACATGGGGTGCCGACGGGACCGGCGATGCGGCGCCAATCCCGGGGGCTTCAAATCGAATTAACTCCGCCGAACCCTTACAGTTCGGGGTCGTGCCAACGGCGGCCGTCGCGGTCCAGCAGCAGCGCGGCGCTGATGGGGCCCCAGCCGCCAGCGGCGTAGGGATCGGGCCGCAGGTCCGCCTGCTCCCAGCCGGCCAGGATGGTGTCGATCCACGACCAGGCGGCATCAACCTCGTCACGGCGCATGAACAGCGACGGGTTGCCGCGCACGACGTCCATCAGCAGCCGCTCGTAAGCTTCGGGATAGCGGTCCTTGAAAGCCTCGGCATAAGACAGGTTCAGCGGCACGGACCGCAGGCGCAGTCCACCGGGGCCGGGCACCTTGGTCATGATGTTCAGCTGCACGCCCTCGTCCGGCTGCAGGCGGATGACCAAACGGTTGGCCATCAGATCGCCCGAGCCCTTGGGGAACACGCTGTGCGGCACGTCCTTGAACTGGACGACGATCTCGGAATAGCGTATCGGCAGGCGCTTGCCCGTGCGCAGGTAGAAGGGCACGCCGCTCCAGCGCCAGTTCTCGATTTCCGCCTTGATGGCCACCAGCGTCTCGGTGTTGGACGGGCGCGTCAGTTCATCGGCGTAGCCCGGGACCGGCTGGCCGTTGATGGAACCGGCGCGGTACTGGCCGCGCACGGTCTTGGTCTTCACGTCCGCCTGGGTGATGGGGCGCAGGGCCCGCAGCACCTTGATTTTCTCATTGCGGATCTGATCGCCGGACAGGTGGGCCGGCGGCTCCATCGCCACCAGGCAGAGCAGCTGCAGGAAATGGTTCTGCACCATGTCTCGCAGGGCGCCAGCCTTGTCGTAGTACTCCGCCCGGCCCTCAACGCCGACGCTTTCGGCGACGGTGATCTGGATGTGATCGATCCAGCTGCTGTTCCACAGCGGCTCGAACAGGGCGTTGCCGAAGCGCAGGACCATCAGGTTCTGCACCGACTCCTTACCCAGGTAATGATCGATGCGGTAGATGCGGTCCTCAGGGAAGACGGCGCCCACCTCCTCGTTCACGGCGTTGGCGGACTTGCCGTCATGGCCGATGGGCTTTTCCAGCACCACGCGGCAGGTGTCGGTGACCAAGCCGGCCACCTGGAGGTTGCGGCAGATGGCGCCGAACAGGCTGGGCGCGGTCGCCAGATAGCAGACGCGGGCCTTGTCCTCGTGCCCCTTCAGCAGGGCCTGCAACGGCTCCCAGCCCAGGGGCCGGGTGGCGTCCAGCGAGACATAGCCCAGGCGGGCGGAGAACCGTTCCCACACCGCGGCGTCCAGGTCCTCGGCCGGCACGTGGCGCTGCAGCGCTGCCCACACCGTGCCCCGGAAATCCTCCACCGTCTGGTCGGTGCGGCTGACGGCGATGATGCGGCTCTCGTCCGTCATCTGCCGGTCGCGTTCGCGGTAATAGAGGCCCGGCAGCAGCTTGCGCATGGCAAGGTCGCCGGTACCGCCGAAAACGACGAAATCGAAGGGATTGACTTGCAGCACTTCAGCCATGATCGCGCCTTGGCTTAGGTTCCCAGGGATGGCAGGGCCATCCGCCCGTTATCAATTATGCGGTTATTTCACTACCACAATTCCCTGGAAGCGCCACTGGAAAATCACCCCTCTTGTAACTGAGGGGGCGTTTTTCCGGTAATTCCGTAACATGACAGCGTTGCGGAAAGGGTGCCCCGCCCTGGTGTGGCCGCCGCGAGGTTCAGGCTTTCAGGCCGCCCATCAGCAGGTATTTGACCACCAGGTAGTCCTCGATCCCGTACTTGGAGCCCTCGCGGCC
>NZ_BACU01000257.1 GCF_000333275.1 Azospirillum sp. B4
CAGCGTTGGCCCAGCTGTTTGAGATCAAGCTGGTGCCCCAGCGCTGAGTTATCCCTCGCCCAGGGCGGCGGACAGGCGGTGGAGACGGTCGCGCAGGTCGGCCAGATCCCGCAGGGTCACTTCCTGTACATCTCCGGACAGGCGGCACAACATGGCGCCGGGGATGGCCACGGCCTTTTCCCGCAGCGTCCAGGCCGACGGCATGAGGTCGATGAGCACCCGTCGTTCATCCGATGGGTCACGCCGGCGCGCCAGCAGGCCCGCCGCCTCCATCCGCTTCAGAAGGGGGGTCAGGGTACCGGAGTCGAGATCCAGGCGGGCGCACAGTTCCCCCACTGTCAGGGGAGCCCCTTCCCACAACACCATCAGCGTCAGGTATTGCGGATAGGTCAGGCTCAGGGCGTCCAGCAAGGGGCGGTAGGCCCGGGTGATACGGTTGGTGGCCTGATAGAGGGCGAAACACAGCTGCCGGTCCAGGTCCAGCGGGTTGCCGGGGCCGGCGGACGCGGCATCGGGGCCGCAGGCGGCGACGCCCTCCAACGGCTTGTCGTCATCGTTCAGGGGTGTGGTCATGGCGGCTAATAGGGACAGACCTTGGCGGTGGAGGCAACCGACGTTTCGTCCGCCCCCGGGGAATCACACCTGCAGCACCTCGACCTTCACGCCATTGGGGCCGGTGATGCCCTCGACCCCGCTTTTCAGCTTGGACAGGAAGGTGAAGTTGATGCCGTCGCGGCCGGCCAGCAGGGTGGTCAGCTTATGGCGCGGCAGGTCGACGCGGCGGGACAGGTCCTCCATGTAACCGCCGCCGCGCAGCGACTTGACGGCATCCGCGGATAGCTCCGGATCGACGTACAGTTTGCCTTCCTTCCGGGTCAGGTACAGCGTGCCGGAAGCGCCGCCCGCGCCCGGAGCCGGCAGGGCGGCATCGTTGGGCCCGCGCAGATAGGCCCGCACCGTCTGTTCCTGGCGGTCATTGGTGAAGTCGCGCAACGCCGGCGCCGACTGGGTGATATGCAGCGCCAGCACGCGGGACCGGGCGATGGCGCCCCCCAGGCGGCCATAGCCCGCCATGGCCGCCTCGTACGCCGCCTCCACCGCGTCACGCTTCAGCAGCGGGGCCGCCGCCTCCCCGGCCGGCGCCACGTCCGCCAGCTCGGCGGCGCGCTGGGCCTCGACGTGCAGGCGTTCCAGGTCGGCCACGGCCTGCGCCACCTCCTGCCCCGTCACATCCAGGTGGCTTACCCACTTCTCCATGACGTAGCCGGTGCCCAGGCCCATGGGCTCATCCCGGTCCACGATGGCCTGCAACACCGGCTCGACCGAACGGATGTGCAGTTCCGTCACCGTCTGGCGCAGTTGGGCCAGGCGGATCAGCGTGGCCGGACGCTTGGTCTCATCCAGGCTTTCCCCGCGTGAGGCCAGCACGGTGATGAAGGACAGGGTGTCGCCCACCTCCACCCACAGCTTGCGGAAGGCGTTCAGCTCCTTGGTGCGGGCCACCATCTGACAGGTGCGCTGCAGTGCGGCGACAGACTGCTCCAACTGCCGGATGTCGCCGATGATGCGGGTGTAGAGCTGGCCCTTGTCGGGCTGCTTCTTCCAGGGATTGGTCGCATCGGCACGCAAGGTCGGGGGAACTCCAGGGGGTGGATTGGCCGAACCGCCAATACCAAAGGAAATACAAGGGATGGTATCAGGCGGACCCAGGCCTTCCCAATCCTATTGACCGCGCATTCGCATAGGGTCAGGGCTACCCCGGCGCGAACGGGCCGACGCCGGCCGTCCTTTCGGGCACGGACCAAGCCCGGCCGGACTCGCGATGCTGGAATGACGCCCCCGGAGTATGGCCCCACACCGTTTCCGCACCGCAGCGTGACGGAGCTGGCCGGGCGACCGCGTATAATGATCATCCAGCCGCTGGGACCCGGGTGTCAATTCAACGAAATCGTTTCGGAACCGATCCCATTGGCCTGGCGGGCTGACGCGCACGAAATGACTAGGCCACCAGGACAGGCGGCGGCGACTGGGGTGGATGGCGCCACCGGCGCGCAAAATCCTGTCGGAAAGGCCCCGTTTGCGGGAAAGCTAGTCCCATCAACATTTTTGGTCGCCGTTTAAGGTGACAGCGCCCCCGCCAGCGGGTACATCGACATCCAAGCAATACGCGGGGCATCACATCATACCGGTAGCGCCAGGGCGGAAACCGCCCGCCACCGGTTGGGACGAGATACGGGAGAGGTGGTTTTGAGCCTTTGGACGAAGAAGACTATCGACGAGGCCCGCACCGACGGTGACGGCGACCAAAGTAGTCCCACCCTGGCGCGCAGCCTGAACGCCTGGAGCCTGACGGCCCTGGGCATCGGCGCCATCATCGGTGCCGGCATCTTCGTCCTGACCGGCTCCGCCGCCGCCCAGTACGCCGGCCCCGGCATCGTCCTGTCCTTCGTGCTGGCGGCCACGGCCTGCCTGTTCGCCGGCCTGTGCTATGCCGAGTTCGCGGCCATGGTGCCTGTGGCCGGCAGCGCCTACACCTACGCCTACGTCACGGTGGGCCAGTTCCTCGCCTGGATCATCGGCTGGGATCTGGCGCTGGAATACCTGTTCGCATCGGGCACCGTGGCCGTGGGCTGGTCGGGATACTTCGTCAATCTGCTGAAACAAATCGGCATCGTCATTCCACCAGCCCTGACCTCCGCCCCGCTGACGGTCGTGAACGGCTTCCACTTCGAGACCACGGGGGCGCTGATCAACCTGCCGGCTGTGGTGCTGGTTGGTGTGATCACCACGCTGCTGTACATGGGCATCCGCAATTCCGCCCGGGTCAACGGCGCCATCGTGGTGCTGAAGCTGCTGGTGGTGTTCCTGGTCATCGGCTTCGGCCTGTTCTACGTGGTGCCGGCCCACTGGTCGCCCCTGATCCCCCCCGAGGTGGTGGACGACAAGGGTTCCCACTACGGCTGGGGCGGCGTGTTGCGGGGCGCCGGCGTGATCTTCTTCGCCTATATCGGCTTCGACGCCGTCTCCACCACGGCGCAGGAGGCGGTGCGGCCGCAGCGTGACATGCCCATCGGCATCCTGGGCTCGCTGGTGTTCTGCACCATCCTGTACATCCTGATGGCCCTGGTGCTGACGGGCCTGGTGCCCTACACCGAACTGAACGTGCCCCACCCCGTGGTCGTCGCCATCGAGAACGTTCGGCAGCTGCACTGGCTGGCCCTGCCCGTGGACATCGGCGCCGTCGCCGGCCTGACCACCGTCATGCTGGTGATGATGCTGGGCCAGAGCCGCGTGCTGTACGCCATGTCGCGCGACAAGCTGCTGCCCGCGCCCCTGGGCAAGGTGCACCCCACCTTCCGCACGCCCTACGTGGCGACGGTGGTGACGGGCGTGCTGGCCGCCGTGCTGGCCGGCCTGTTCCCCATCAACATCCTGGGTGAGCTGGTTTCCATCGGCACGTTGCTGGCCTTCGCCATCGTCTGCGTCTGCGTCCTGGTGCTGCGCATCACCCAGCCGCGGATGGAACGCCCGTTCAAGACGCCGCTGTTCTGGCTGGTCTGCCCCCTGGGCGTGCTGGTCTGCGGCTACCTGATGTACGGCCTGCCGGGCGACACCTGGCTGCGTCTCATCGTATGGATGGTCATCGGCTTCGCCGTCTACTTCGGCTACAGCCGCCGCCGCGCGGCTTGATCTCGGGCTGCGACGTGAATCGAAAGGGCCCGGGCGGTACGATCGCCCGGGCCCTTTTCATGTGCGTTCAACGCCGGGCGTAGCTGCCCAAGGGACCGCCGGTGGCGGCAGGCCATCCGAAACCCAGGACGGCCATCAGGTCGGCGGCCCCCGCGTCGTTGACCAACCCCTCGGCCAGGGCCTGCACCACGGCTGTCCGAACCGCCGATAGCAGGCGCTGGCCGGCATCGGTCGGGGCGGGATCGTCCGGCGGCCGCTTCAGGGCCGCCAGCACCAGAACCGCCCCCTCCTCCCCCACCAAATCCGTCACCGTGGCATAGCCCAGGCGGCGCGCCAACGCCCACGGCCCTTCCGCCAAGCCCGCGGACCGCGCGGCGGCATCCACGTCCGCCGCTCCCACGGTGGGGCCCATGTCGAGCCCAGCGCGCAGATAGGCTGCCGCCAGCCGGGCGAGATAACGGCCCTCGCCATCCTCCACCCGAAAAGGCGTGCGCCCCAGGCGCCGAGCGGCGTCCACCGCGATGGACAAGGCGGGCGCCGACGTCGCCGGTCCCGCCACCACCTCCGCCACACCGCCTTCGGCCGGCAGGTGCAGGCCCACCAGGCGGTCCGGCCAGGTCAAGCCCTGGGCCACGGCGCCCACGCGCAGGCGCGGCCCCGTCAGGGCCAACAGCGTATCGTCGCCCAGCACCGCTTCCGCCCGCGCCAGCAGGGCGCGCTTCGTCGCCAGGTCCTCGCGCGTGGCGTCGAACAGAATCTCGATCTTGCGCCCACCCAGATGCTCCGGGCTCATTTCCTCCAGCTCCTCGGCATCGGCCACGCCGTGCACATCCAGGCCAGCGCGACGCGCCGCCAGGGCCACGGCTTCGGCCGCCGGCCCCCGGCCCAGCACCGCCACGCGCGCCAGTTCCGCCGTGGGCAGCGCCGGCCGCCACGCGGCCTTGTCCGCCTCCCCCTTCGCCACCACCAGGGTGCGGACCAGCGCCGCCACTTCCCCCCGGCGCAACAGGCCGGCGGCCAGGGCCCGCTCCAGGCCCAGCCCCTCGTCCAGGGACAGGCTGAGGCCCTGGCTGACCGCCGTCTCGATGGCGGCGGTGGCGGAGGCCACGGCGATGGGCTTGCGTTTGTGGGCGACGATGAAGGGCGGTTCGCCCCTGTCGGCCAGGCGGCCGCGCACCCAGGCGAGCGCTGCGGAGCGCACATGGGACGCCGGCACCACCTCGTTCACCAGTTTCAATTCCAGCGCCGCCGCCGCCGTCACCATGTGCCCACCCGACAGCAGGTCATGCGCCCCCACCCACCCCAGCAGGCGGGGCAGGCGCTGGGTACCGCCGGCCATGGGCATCAGGCCCAGGCGCTGGTCGGGAAAGCCGTAGCGGGTGGCGGGATGGTCGCTGGACACACGATAGCCGCAGGCCAGGGCCAATTCCAACCCGGGCCCCAGGGCCGAACCGGTCAGCGCCGCCGCCACGGGCTTGGCCGCCCCCTCCAGCCGCCGCAAGGCATCGCCGTAGGGGGCGATGGCGGCCAGCAGGCCGTCGTCCGACAGGCCGGGCGCCGCGTCGGCCAGCGCCAACAGGCCCAGCGGCTCCCGTCCCAGCAAGAAGTGGCCCTTGGCCGACGTGATGATGAGGCCTCGCACCTCCTCCCGCGATTCCAGAACCTCCGCCAGTTCGTCCAGGGCGGCGATCAGGGCGTCGTCCAGCAAGTTGGCGCGGCCCGGCGCCTCCAGCGTCGCGATGGCGATGCCGTCGTCTTCCAGACGCAGGTGCAGGGGGGTGTGGGTGGCGGTCATCGCGCCACTGTGCCCAGCCTTCCAACCGCCGGCAAGTCGCAAAAGGACGCGGAAACGGGCGCCGGCGGTGATGCCGCCGACGCCCGGTACCAGAACCCAACCGCCTTGATTGCGTTTAGAATTCGCAGGTCACGCCCCACAGGAAGGTCCGCCCGCTGGAGGTGTTGACCTCGATGCGATGGGCCGCCAAATCCGTGAACTGCACGATATGCTCATCGGTCAGGTTCAGGCCTTCTAGCGTGACCTTGATATGGGGGGTGACGTTGTAGTGGGCGGAGAAGTCGACGTTGTTCGTCGGCTCATAGCCCTCGCCGACATTGCCGTTGCCGCCAATGCTGTTCAGGTATTGCCCGCGATACGCTTCGGAGATGCGCACGCCCCAGGTCTCGGTCTCATAGTACAGCGTGGCATTGGCCGAGAAACGCGACAGGTTCACCAGCGGCAGGTCCACCGTCTTGCCGCCGATGATGGCGGGGGAGCTGCCGTCGGCGAAGGTGCCGTTGGCCAGCATGCCCAGATGATTGAACGGTTCCGGCAGGAAGTCGAAGTCGCGCTGCACCGCCACTTCCACACCGGTGATGCTGGCGCCGGAGACGTTCACCGGCTGGGACACGTTGTAGGGGATGCTGCCCGTCTGCCCCGGAAGCAGGAAGGACAGCGGGTAGCCGGTGGCCGAATAAGGCTCCACCACCGTGGTGGAGCTGATGAAGGAGTTCAGCTTCTTATAGAAGGCGCCCACCGACACATAGCCGACCTTGCCGTCGTAATATTCCAGGGAGCCTTCCACCGCGTCGGCGGTGAAGGGTTTCAGGTTGGAGTTGCCGATGGTCAGGCTGCCGCCGAAGGGGGCGGTGGTGATGGTGCCGGCGGCGGCCAGATCCGACAGGGCCGGGCGGCTGATGTTACGGTTGGCGCTGACGCGCGCCACCAGGTCGGGCTCCACGTAATACGCCAGGTTGGCCGACGGCAGGACGCCGCTGTAGGTGTGCGGCACCGACACCGCCGTCAGCCTGCCGCCGGAATTGATGGAGCCGGCGGAAACCAGATCGGTGGAGTAGTAGCGCACACCCGCATTGGCCTTCAGCCGGCGGTCGAAGACGGTGGTGTCCAGGTCGTATTGGACATAGCCGGCCTTGGTCTCCTCGGTGACGCGATAGTCGGACCCCGGCGACAGGAAGGCCGCCGTCATGATGTCGCGCGTCTGCCCGATGTACTTGTAGATGCTGTTCACGTCGCCGACGATGTAGGGCACCAGCGTGTCGTAGGGCACCAGGTACTTGGCATCGGCCGGCACCGCCCGGTCGGCGGGGACGTTGTAGAAGACCTTGTTGTTGTACTGCGCGCCCTCGTCCTCGAACTTCTTGTATTCGAAGCCGGCCTTGATGGTGGAGGATTCGGCCAGGGCGTATTCGACGTCCAGCTTGCCGGTCTTGTAGGAGTTGACGATCTTGTTGGCCTGGGAATCCAGGCGCATCAGGTTCCACAGAGACGGGTCGGTGGGGTCGAAATTGTAGGTGTTGACCGGCATGGTGGTGCGGTCGTCGAAGCCGATGCCCTTGTTCTTCGCCTCCAGGAACACCTTGTCGAAGTGCGGCAACTCATAGTCCGACCGCGAATAGCCCACCATGCCCTTGACCAGCAGCCGGTCGGTGACCTGGTCGGAGCCGTGCAACGCCATCTGGTAGAAGTCGGTGCTGTCGGTCTCGGTGTTGTATTCGTTACGCATGTCCACGCCGGTGTAGCGCGCGGCCACCAGGGTGTTGCCCTGGATGACGGCCGATTGCAGGATCTGCGTGCCCGAGACGTTGCCGGTCAGGGCATTGCTGCCGCCCGCGGCCATGGCGTAGTTCTGGCGGTCGTTGGTCAGGCGGCTGTACAGGGCGTCAAAGCCCAGCTTCAGGCCGCTCTCCGGTTCATACTGCAGGGCCAGCGTGCTGCCCAGGCGGGTACGGTGGTCGAACCAGGTGGAATAGGTGTCGGCCTGGGGGGCATAGATGGTGCCGGACGCCATCTTGGCCGCGTCCTCGGCGCTGACACCCGGGCCGATGTTGGCCGGGTTCACCTTGATCTGGTTCCAGCCCCAGTTGCGGTAGCCGTACTCGTTGCTGTCGTTGGTGCTGTAGGCCACCGACACCAAGGCGCCGAAGTCGCCCCAGCGGTCGGAGATCAGGCCCACCACGCGGGGCGTCACGCTGTCGGTGTTGCTGTTGTTCTGGCCCTTGGCCGAGAACACGGCCTTGAAGCCGTCGTAGTCGAAGGGCTTGGCGGTGCTCAGTTGCACCGTGCCGCCGATGCCGCCCTCATCCTGTTCGCTGGCGTAGGATTTCTGGATGGTCACGCGGTTGAACAGCTCCGACGCGAACAGGCTGTAGTCGAAGCTGCGGGTGCGGCTGACGGCGCCGCGGTTGTCCATGCCCGACGCCGTGTTGCCCAGCACCTCCATACCGTTCAGCTGGGTGCGGGTGAAGTCCGGGCCCAGGCCGCGCAGGGTGATCTGCCGCCCCTCACCGGAATCGCGGTTGATGGTGACGCCAGGCACGCGCTGCAGCGATTCCGCCAGGTTCAGATCGGGAAACGCGGCGATGTCTTCCGCGACGATCACCTCCTCCGACCCCACGGCGTCGCGCTTGATGGCCTTGGCCTGGGCCAAGCTCTCGCGGAAGCTGGTGACGACGATCTCCTGCAGGTCATCGTCTTCGCGGGCCTGCGGCTTGGGCGCCGCCGGTACCTTGGCGGGCTGCGCCAGTTGCAGCACCACAACGGTGCCGTCGTCGGACGACACCACCAGGGGCGTACCCTGCAGCAGGGTGGCCAGGGCCTTCTTGCGGTCCAGCTCACCATGGATGGCCTGGGTGGTGATGCCCGTCAACTGGCCCGCCGGCGCCACGATCTGGATGCCGGCCTGCTTGGCGAACATGGGAATGGCGCTGACCGCCGGCTGGGCCGGCAGGTCGAAGCTGCGCGTCTGCGCCACGGCCGGCGCGCTGAGCGCAAGAACAAGGGACGCCGCGCCGCAAAGCAGCGCCGGTCGCAAGAACTTAGACATTATCACTGACTCCCCACCAATATCAGTGCGGTGATTGGCTGAAGCGGGGCGTTCAACGCCCTCACGTTCCTTAGATTATTCTCGACATCAAACCAAGCCATCCGTAATGAAAGTTTTATATTTGTGCGCCTTGCTCTTCATTTTTAAATGAGGGGGCCATTTCAACTTGATGGCACCGGCACGCCATTCCGCTTACGCCTTATTTATAAAGGATGAGGAGATCCCCTTCCCGTTTCATCTTGATGCGCAGTCCCTGGGCGATGGCGCGGGCGAAGCCTGCAGGGTCGGTGGCGGAGAACAGGCCGGAGATGCGCTCATGCGCGGGCGCGCCCTTGACGGTGATCTTCTGCGCGGAATAACGGGCGAATTCGGCCGCCGCCTCCGCCAGGGTCACGCCTTCGAAAGACAACAGCCCCTCCCGCCACATCAGGCTGCGGCTCAGGGCGCCGCCCGGCACGTCACGCAAGGAGACCTGCATCTCCTCAGCACCGGACACGCCATGGCCAATACGCACCTCCGCCTCCTGGTTGGCGGTGACGTACGTGCCGCTGGCGGCGCCCGTGGAGGGCGTCCACAGCCGCTCCAGCGTCTCCCATGCGCCGGCGGGCGGGGTTGGCAGTGGCAGTTCCACGGCCACCCGGCCACTGGTAACCTGCACCCGCATGCCGCCGCCCTGGTCCGCCAGCCGCACGGCATAGGCGGTGCCCACGGCCCGGGCCTGCGCCTTGGGGCCCACCACGACGAAGGGGCGCTGCGGGTTCTTCGCGACCTCGAAATAGGCTTCGCCACGCAGCAGGCGCACCTGCCGGCAGTCCTCGCGGTAGTCCACTTCCACCACGCTGTCGGTGTTCAACGTGATCTGGGAGCCATCGGGCAAGGAAATGCGCCGCACCTCCCCCAACTCCGAGACATAACGACGGCCTGGCGCCGGCGGTGGACGGCGGATAAGGAATGCCGCGCCCGCCACCGATGCCAACGCGCCAGCCAGAAGCGCCCGGCGGGGCATCCCCCCGCCTGGCCAGTTGGCGACCGTGGGTGGCAGCGGGCGGCGCAGCATGCGCATGGCCAGCTCCACGCGCGGGCTGACGAAGTAGGCCTGCGCGCGGGCGAACGCGCCGACACAGCGGGTATCGCTTTCCAACCACGCCGCCAGCTCGGCCTCTTCGGCCCCTGTCAGCGCGTCGCCATCCAGGCGCGCGACCCAGCGGGCCGCCACCTCATCAATGGATTTTGCGCTTGGCCTGTGCGTGATCACGCTCCACCAACCCTGTCTTCTTATTATCCGCCACCTTCGAAGCACCCTGGCCGCCGTCGCGGCTGAACTGAGCCAGCAGCAGCTTGATTCCCCGGGCGACGTGCTTCTGGATGGTGTGCTCGGAGACGTTCAGGCGCCGTGCGATTTCCTGCTGCGACAGCCCTTCCACCCGGCGCATGACGAAGGCGGCGCGTGTCTTGCGCGGCAGGGCGTCGATTGCCCGTCGCACCTGCTCCAGTTCGAACCGGGCCAGCACCGTGTCCTCCGGCGAGGGCTCGTCCATCACCGTCTCCAGCGTGCCGATATCGGCCACGGCGGTGATGGGCACCACGCGGGAACGGCGCAGTTGCTGGAGGATGACGGAGTAGGCCACCTGGAACGCATAGGTCTTGGGATCGTTGATGGCGTCGACCGACGCCTTGGTGGCCAGGATGGCGTAGGTCTCCTGCACCACGTCGTCGACGTCGAAATGCAGGGACGCCTTCCTTTGCCCTTGAGCCAGGAGCGCAACGCCGGCTCATGCGGGACGATGTTCACGGCCAGCCAGTGGGCCCGCTCGTCCGCTATCCGCTTCGCTGATTTCAACATCGGTCCCGCGCCCATTCAAGCTTCGGGCATTAGATGCGCGGCGCTGATGAACCAAGCCATCTGTCATGAAAATTTAGGAATTGGCCGCTGAGCGCGGCCCGGGGCGACATAACCATCCCCGGGCCGCGAACGGCCTTATAGTGGAGGCCTTAGTGGCTGGCCCCCACCTGGGATGGGCCGGCCTGAACCGTCTCCGCCAACGTGGCGATGAATGACTTGATGTTTTCCCGCACCGCGCCCTCGCTGGCGATGCGCCCCCGTTCCACGGCGACCAGCGCGTCAGAGAAATTGGCGGTGTAGGACGCTTCGATCAATTTGTTCATCGTCAGGCTCTTGTCGTCCAGCCGCGTGACAACGTAGTGCACCTTGCTGGTGACGGTGACATCAAAGCCGGCCCAAGGGAGATGCAATTCGACAAGTTCCGCGTTAACGCTGTATTTGGCCGCCCCACTGGGCGCGATCACCGCTTGCAGGGACAGCGATTGCTCCAGGGCCTGTTTGAACTTGTCATTGTCGACGGTGGTCCCCCATTTCCGATTGTTCTTATCGCCACCAATGACTTCCGTCACCTGCACTGCCGCGTGCAAGGGCGAGGTGGCGGCCACGATATGTTGTGGATCGAGAGGCGCCGTCATGGCCCCGACGCGCGGGCCGGACCCACACGCCGACAGCGACGCGACCACGGCAACAGCCACCCCCAAGCGGATAACCCTTAAGGTATTGACGAACAAGATCACACCCCATACGTTATATGCATTCTTGCCAACGGTGCGAATATGAAACCAAACAACAATAAAGCAAACGGTTTTTATTTCTTGCGTTCACCGCCCATAAATATAATGTTCGCCTCCGCATTATTGATCGGGCTCAGCGCTTGTGGTGGACGCGTCGCCAATCCGGTGAAGGCG
>NZ_BACU01000256.1 GCF_000333275.1 Azospirillum sp. B4
CGGGGTGTACGGCTGGCCTTGCAGCGCGAACATCAGGATGTTGCGTTCCAGGCCCGCAGCATCGCGCGTCACGTACGAGGCGTCCTTCAGCGCGATCAGGCTGGCGAAGGCCGGGCTTTCATGGCTGATGCGGGCGCCCAGGGTGGTGCCCACGGCTTCCAGTTTGGCGACCAGGCCGTCGGCGGCCGCGTTCCAGGTCTTGAACAGGTCAGCCGGGCGCTGGTCCAGCGGCAGCGTCACCGCCTTGTCGGCGGCGGCGCGTACATCGTTCAGGGCCTGGCGCGCGGCCGTCAGGTCGGCCACGCCGGCCCCGGTGCCGCAGTCCAACTCGGCACATGCCGCCAGCACCTGGTCCATGGCCGGGTTGGACTTGGCCCGCAGCATCGCCACCTCGGCCAGGCCGGCGGGGGTCGCCACCGTCTTTTCCGGAATCATGCGCTTGAACGCGCCGCGCTCAAGCCGGGTGTTCTGCAGGGCGCGGAAAACATCGCCGACCGCATCCCCCATACGGGCCGTCCGGGCCGCCCGGCGATAGTCGGCATAGGCGCGCTCCGTGGCGACGCCGAGCACCACGACCAGGACCGTCAACAGGATGCCGAACACGGCATTCAAAAGGACGGCGATGCGTACCGACTTCAACAGACCTGACACCAGGCTTCTCCCCCACCCCGCCGGCCATGGCGGGTGCCCGGCCGTCCCTACGGGACTACAGAGGTATGTTGGTCGCGACCTGTGCCTTGGAATAGATATACTGATGGATTGATATCGGACGGGCTGTCGCTTCGCGCGACCCCTTTGAACTCCGATGCGCCCCTCCCTCCAATCGGTCGTGCCGACCTGACGGGGTGTCAGACGGTGAGCTCCACGTGGTGGATTTCACCGTTCTGGGCCAGCAGGGCCTGCAGATATGTGGAGATCTTGCGGGCACCGTCGCTGTGCACCGCCAGGCACTGGCGCAGTGCGTCGGCCAAGCGGGCATTCTCCAGCCGTTCGGCATCGCTGAGATGGGCGTGCTGTGGCGCCAACTGGTCGACAACATGGGCCAGTTCCTGGCCAGCCACCGGCGCAGGAATCTTGGTCCCACTGCGCACCAAGCCGCGCAGGTTGTGGCGCAGCCGCTCCTCATGGTCCGGATCCAGGCTGCCGCTGGGGTCGGCCTCATCCACGATGTCATCGAACAGGGAGCGGCCATGCCGCCGCCCCTCCTCCGCCTGATCCGGGTTCTGGCGCCGCCGGCGATCCCGCCGCCGTTCCTCCCGGTCCTGCACCGCGCCCACCTTGTCAACATGCAGCGTCGCAGCCGGCGGCTGCGCGGACGTGAGGTCGGGAACCGGTATGGGCGCGATGATCATGATGGCTACACCGTACAGCGAATCGGGCGCGGCGACAAGAGAACGCCGCTCCCCCACCAATAGACGCTGTTAAATTTGGCGGAAATTGGTCAATAGCCGGCATGGGGATACTGACCTTGGTCAGACATCGCCATCGGATTTGGAATAGTCGCCGGACGCCTTCCTCAGCCAAAGGATCAACATCAATCTATGTCCATTGGGTGCTCCACGCCGTGCCGGATGGCTGGGCAGTAAACGACCGCCATCGTTTTTTGGGAAACATGCGTGGCGTTGGAGGTTTCCTGACAGTCGACCAAGTGAGCCAGCGCCGCCGGACCCCGGGCACCCTCACCGAGACGGGGGCGATAGCCGTTTCCTGTCAGGGGCCTGGCGATAGGCCGGACGGATGCTTGCCGCCAAGGGGCCGGCCCGGTACGGTCGCGGGAAACGGCTTTAAAGGACGTCCAGGATGGACATTACCGGCGAATACTTGATCGCGGCCCCGCAAGACCAGGTGTGGGCCGCGCTGAACGACGCCGACGTGCTGCGCCAGAGTGTGCCGGCGGGGTATGAGGGCGCCATCAGCCTGTCCGACCTGGATCCGCCGAACGCCTGCGTCCTTCACGGCGATGGTCAGCAGGCCCGCGTTCGCCTGGATGACGCCGGCGACGGCCTGACCCGGCTGACCTTCGCCGCCACCATCGATGACGGCGCGGAGGAGGACACGCGCGGCTTCTTCGCCCACCTGGCCGCCCTGCTGGGCACGGCTGGCGCCGCGAACGCCGCGCTGGTGGCCGATGTCGCCCTGGCTGAGCCGGCCGTGGACGCCGCCGCCATCGCCGAGGTGGTGCCCGTTGACCCGCCGGCCGCCGGGGGCAAGCCCAAGCGCACCCGCAAGCCCAAAGCGGCGAAGCCGGCGGAAAATGCCCCGGCCGCGGCGGACGGGCTCGTCCCCGCCGAAGCCATTCCGCTGGTGGAGGTTTCCCCCCTGACGGAGGCCGTGGCCCCGACCCTGATCATGGCGGCGCAGGAAAGCGCCGCCCACGACCAGCGGGAAGAAGCGGCACCCGGCCCGGTCAGCGCCGAGGACGCCGAGGCACAGGCCCGGGCCGTCGAGCACCAGGTGCGGCCGACGGAGGCCGAGGCCCTGGGCTCCGCCGGCATCTCCCTGCCGCCGGAACCGGTGCCGGACGGGGCGCCGGCGCCCGCCGTGGCGCCGTCGGTGGCGGCCGGGCAGCCCGGCCACCCCGGCTTGCGGCCCATGATCTGGATCCCCATCCTGGTTCTCATCCTGCTGTTGCTGATCGTGCTGATCCGCTGAGCGGACCGGAGCGGGCTGGCAATCCGGCGGCCGGTCCCTTATCTGGGTAGGGTCGGGCAGGCACGCTGCCGTCCGCCCGTGCCAATAGCGTCGGGTATCCATGACCATCGATCCTTCCGTCCCGCCTACCGCCCCCGATCGGACCAGCAGCGCCCCAAGCGCGCCGGTCGATGACCTGTCCATCCTGCGCACGGTGGAGGGCTGGCTGGCCCAGGGACAGGTGGCGGCCATCGCCACCGTCATCGCCACCTGGGGCTCTTCCCCCCGGCCGGTGGGCAGCAAGCTGGCGGTGGACGCCACCGGCGCCATGATCGGCTCCGTCTCCGGCGGCTGCGTCGAGGGGGCGGTGGTGGAGGAGGCGTTGCGGGCACTGGAAGATGGGGAACCGCGATTGCTCACCTTCGGCGTCCCGGATGAACGCGCGTGGGAGGTGGGGCTGGCCTGCGGCGGCACCGTGCGCATTTATGTGGCGCCCATGGGACCCGGCCACGGCGCCTCGCGGCGACGTCTGCTGTCGGCCCTGCTGGCGTCGGCCGATGCCAAGCGGCCCGCCGCCCTGGTGACGGATCTCGCCACCGGCCAGCAGACCCTGGTGGACGCCGAGCGGCAGCAGGGGGAAACCGCCCTGCCGGAGGCCATCCGCGCCCAGGTGCTGGACACCCTAGCCCAGGACCGGTCGGCCCTCCTCACCGATGAGGATACCGGCGGGGAATGGTTCGCGCAGGTATGGAACCCGCCCTTGCGTCTGATCCTGGTGGGGGCCGTGCACATCGCCCAAGCGCTCACGCCCATGGCGCGGCTGGCCGGATATGACGTGACGGTGGTGGACCCGCGCGCCGCCTTCGCCAGCGCCGCGCGCTTCCCCGCCGGCGACGGCGTCACGCTGGTGCGGGAATGGCCGGACGACGCCGTGGCGGCCCTGGCGCCCGACCGGCGCACCGCCGTCGTCACCCTGACCCACGACGCCAAGCTGGATGAGCCGGGCCTGCGCGCCGCCCTGGAAAGCGATGCCTTCTTCATCGGCGCCCTGGGCAGCCGCAAGACCCATCAGCGCCGGCTGGAGCGGATGGCGGACTTCGGCCCCACGGCGCTGGAACGCATCCACGGCCCCGTGGGCCTGGACATCGGCGCCCTGACGCCTGCGGAAATCGCCGTGTCCATCCTGGCGCAGGTGACGCTGGCGTTGCGCGGCGCCAAGGCCCAGCGCGCCTGCCAGGGACACTGACCGCCATGCGCTTCGGCCCCCTGCCCGTCGCCGACGCCGAAGGGGCCGTGCTGGCCCACAGCGTGAAGGCGGGCGCCCTGCGCTATCCCAAGGGCCGCCGGCTCAACGCCGCCGATCTGGCCGCCCTCGCCGCCGGCGGTGTGGCCGAGGTGGTGGCCGTCCGGCTGGAGCCGGGCGACGTGGGGGAGGATGCGGCTGCCACCCGCGTGGCGCGGGCGGTCGCCGGGCCCGGCCTGGTCCTAACGCGCGCCACCACCGGCCGCGTGAACCTTATGGCGGCCGGCCCCGGCCTGCTGCTGGCCGACACCGCGCGCCTCAACCGCCTGAACCAGGTGGACGAGGCGGTGACAGTGGCCACGTGCGCGCCTTACGCGCCGTTGGACGGCGGCGCGATGGCCGCGACCATCAAGATCATCCCCTTCGCCATTCCCGAGGAACTAGCTGCACGGGTGGAGGAGGCCATGAAGGGCGACGGGCCGGCGCTGCGCCTGGCACCCTGGCGCGGAATCCGGGCCGGCCTGGTGCAGACCCGCCTGCCCGGCCTGAAGACCGCCACCCTGGACAAGACCGCCAGTGTCACCGCCGCGCGCCTGGGCGCGGTGGGCGGCGGCCTGGTGGCGGAGCGGCGCACCGCCCATGATGCCGCCGCGGTGGCCGGCGCGCTGGAGGAACTGTCGCGGCTGGGCCTGGACCTGCTGCTGGTCATCGGCGCGTCGGCCATCACCGATCGCCGCGACGTCCTGCCCAGCGGCATCGAGCGCATGGGCGGGCGGGTGCTGCACTTCGGCATGCCGGTGGACCCTGGCAACCTGATGCTGCTGGCCCGTTTTGGGGAGGTGCCCATCCTGGGCCTGCCGGGCTGCGCCCGGTCGCCCCGGGTCAACGGTTTCGACTGGATTCTGCAGCGCGTTGCCGCCGGCGTGGCGGTCACGCCGAACGACATCATGGGCATGGGCGTGGGCGGCCTGCTGACCGACATCCCCACCCGGCCCATGCCCCGCGCCCGCAGCCTGTCCCCGGCCGCCGAGGCCGCGCCCGTCGCCACCCTGGTGCTGGCGGCGGGTTCCGCCCGGCGCATGGGGACCAACAAGCTGCTGGCCCCTTATGCCGGCCAGCCGCTGGTGCGCCACGCGGTGGCGGCGGCCCTGACGGCCAACCCGGGCAATGTCACCGTCGTGCTGGGCCACCAGGCAGCCCAGGTGCGGGCGGCGTTGGACGGCCTGGACGTGGGCTTCGTCGAGGCCACCGACCATGCCCAGGGCCTCAGCGCGTCCCTCAAGGCCGGGCTGGCCGGCGTGCCGACGGACTGCGCTGGCGTCCTGGTGTGCCTGGGCGACATGCCCCGGGTGACGGCCGACATCCACCGCCGGCTGCTGGCCCGCTTCGCCATGGGGGGCGGCGCCATCGTCGTGCCGGTTTCGGACGGGCGGCGCGGCAACCCGGTGCTGTGGCCGACCGACCTTCTGCCGGCGATGCGATCCATCACCGGCGACCAGGGCGCCCGGAGTCTGCTGGCCACCCATGCCGGCCGGGTGGTTGAGGTTCCGGCGGACGACGGCGTGCATCTGGACGTGGACACGCCGGACGCCCTGGCGGCCCTGCGCGCGCTGGAGCCGGTGGCATGAGGGCACGGGATTTCAGATCGCGCCGCCGTGGGCCGCGACCGAAGCCGCCGCAGGACTGAATACGCTAATTCAGCCGCCAGCCGATGCGGAAGCTCTGGCGGAAGGGGTCGGCGTGCGCCATGGCTGTCGCCAGGATGGTCAGCCTGTTCAGCCGCTGCCGCAGCATGTCCTGTCCCGGCTGCCCCATGATCCGCAGCCATTCGGCGGCCTTGGTCGCGTCCACCTCGTTGCAGGACAGGGCGTGCAGGATGGCTCCGTCCGGCCCCATCATGTCCTCCAGCGGCATGCGGTAGATCAGCCCGGCGCACAACAGGCGCAGCCGCTCATACTCCTCCCCCGTCAGCGTGCCGTTGCCGGCGCGCTGCGACACCTGGGTGGCCAGGAAGGCGTCCACGGCCAGGATGCGCTGCGCCCAAGGGGCGTGCAGCAGGGCCTCACGGGCGGCCGGGTCCATGGGGTCCAGCAGGTCCGACAGTTGCTGATCCACGGCCAGGGGGGCCTCGGCATAGTGGGAGAAGTCCAGCTTTCCCGTCAGGTCGGCCGGCAGGCTCTCCGTGGCATAGCGCTTCCACGCGGCGGCCTTGCGGGCATGCACCATGGGCAGGTCGGTCAGCTTCTCGAAGGGCAAATCCTCCTGCCCCTCCCGGAGCAGGGTGATGCGCAAGGGGGACGGCTTAACCGGGATCATGGCCACCCGGTCCAGGTATTGGCGCAGGACGATTTCGGGCTGGAAGACGGAACGGGTGTGGCTCTCCATGCCGCGTGGCAGCCAGGTGCTGAAGGCGCCGTAGAGGCGCATGAAGGCCGGCCGGCCAAAGGCGAACTGGTCATTGTAGCCTTCTGGCGGCGTCCAGCTGTCCGGCGTGATCAGCCCCGGGGTGCGGAACCAGTCATCGGGCAGCGCCTGGTCGAAGCGGCTGTCATAGCGCACGCGCGCGATGGCGTCGAAAGGGGCGGCGCGCCCGTCCGGCCCCTTGTGGCCCAACGCCAGGTTCAGGCTGAGTTGGACCGCATGGAACATGTCGAAGATGGAAAAGGGCGGGCGATAGTTCCACCGCTCCGCCATGCGGCGCTTCTCGTCGGCGAAGGCCGGGCGCGCCGTCACCAGGTGGGCGGCCGGGCGATAGGCCGCCAGCATCTCCGCCAGTTCCGCGTCATCCACCTCGTCCCACACATGCAGGAAGGTGGTGACCTCGTGCCCCGCCAAGAAACGGTGCAGGCTGTCGACGCAGTGACGCCAGGTTCGCGGCTGGCCGCTCAGGCACAAGGCGACGCGCATACTCACCCCTTCTTCCAGACCATCGAAGGCCAACCACCAAAAAGCCGGCCCCAGAATGGATTTATCATCCCGCCCGAACAAGCATATTGACACCGGCGGCCCGCCCCTCTACAAACCGCCCCCACGACGGATGGGCGCGTAGCTCAGCGGGAGAGCATCGCCTTCACACGGCGGGGGTCGTAGGTTCAATCCCTACCGCGCCCACCATCCGTTGAAACCAACGTGATCAATATCTTAGATCATGTTGCCGCCAGCATAGGCTGGCATTGCCCGGACGGATGGGCGCGTAGCTCAGCGGGAGAGCATCGCCTTCACACGGCGGGGGTCGTAGGTTCAATCCCTACCGCGCCCACCATCCGTTCCCAACTTTCCATTTCCCTGTCGCGACCGCTTCGCCCCTCCGGTGGGGAGACCTCGGGCATTTGCCTGGCCTGCGACCTCCCTTCGGATTGACAATCGTCTAACTGCTACCGTATGTCCGCCCTGCGGTGACGGAGCAAGTATCAGATGCTTTATACGCGCGACCTGCTTGCGGATTTTCTTCAAGAATCGGGTTCCCAAGTGGGTGGGCACACCTATGGGCATCCACTTGTCCGCTGGTGGGGGGAAAGGGCGCGGCTAAGCATAGGCCGTTACTGCTCCATTGCCGACGGCGTCACCATTTTCCTGGGCGGCAACCATCGCCCGGACTGGGTCACCACCTATCCCTTCAATTCCCTGCAGGGCTGGGATACCGCCGCCGGGCTTGATGGACACCCGGCGACCAGAGGGGACGTGACGATCGGCAACGATGTTTGGCTGGGGGATGGCTGTGTCATCCTGTCCGGCGTCACCATCGGCGATGGCGCGGTGGTGGGCGCGCGGGCGATGGTGACCCGGGACGTTCCCCCCTATGCCGTTGTCGCCGGCAATCCCGCACGGGTGATCAACACCCGTTTCGATCCGCCGATCGTGGCGCAGTTGTTGCGGGTCGCCTGGTGGAACTGGCCCGATGAAACGGTGTATCGACTGGTTCCCCGCCTCATGAGCGGGGATATCCCCGGTTTCCTGGCGGCCGCCGCGTTGGCTGTCCCGCCTGATTATCACACCGGTTCGTCATCACCCGCGACCTGCCTGGAGCCTCCGGCCATGCCCCTGTCCCTTGAAATGCCCGCGACCACTCTTCAAGCTGTCAAGGACAGGGTCTGGTTCTACGAATTCGACCTGCCGGACGGAACCAGGACGCGCACGAACATTCCCGCCGAGGTGCTGCCCATTCACACCACCCGGCTGGACAAGCTGCGTCAAGTCATCCGCGACCATGTCGGCACGCCGGCGCAGCTGACGGCCATCGATCTGGCATCACACGAGGGCTATTACTCGGTAGAACTGGGCAAGCATTTCCAAAGCGTCCTGGGCATCGAGTTCAAAGAGGAGAGCATCGCCGCCGCACGGTCGATGGTGGAGGTGCTGTCCGTCAACAATGTCCACTATCAGCAGGCCGACCTGCAGAAGGCCCAGCCGGAGGACATGCCCGTCGCGGATTTCATCCTGCTGTATGGCCTGATGTACCATCTGGAAAACCCTGTCCATGTCCTGCGGGTGGCCTCGGCCATGTGCCGCAAGCACATGCTGATCGAAACCCAGGTCATGCCGTATGACATCGGCGGCAAGATGGAAGACGGTCACTATCGCTGGCAGCGGGATATCCACGGCATCTTTGGCGTCGCCGCCGACTATTCGACCGGACGGGAGGGCGGCTCGACCGACATCGCCCTGGTTCCATCGGTGAATACCCTGCTCTTCCTATTGCGGGCCTTCGGCTTCAGCAAAATCCAGGTGCTGGAGGCCGGCCCAGAGGACTATGAACAGTTCCAGCGCGGTTCCAGGGTCATCGTCTACGCCGAGAAATAGGTTCAGGCCAGGCCCACGTCCCGGTCCAGCGTCAGGAAATGCAGGCCGCAATCCACCGCGATATCCTGGTCGGTGATGGTGTCGTGGTTCAACAGGAACACCACGGCGTCAGCCACCTGCCGCGGGTCTGGATCGCGGTCCAGCGGGTTGCGGCGGCTCAGGCGCCGGAACTCCGCCTCATCCTGCCCCGGCGCAGGCAGCACGTAGCCAGGGGACACGGTGTTGACCCGCACCAGCGGGGCCAAGGCGCGGGCCAGCACACGCGAGGCGCCGGCCAGGGCGTACTTGGACAGGGTGTAGGACAGATGGTCCGGGTTGGGATTGGCCAGCTTGAAATCCAGGATATTCACCACCGCCCCGCGCTGTGCCGGCGCCAGCCCCTGGTGCAGGGCGCGGGTCAGCAGCACGGGCGCCAGGGTGTTGACCGTCTGGTGGGCCTGAAAACCCGCCGCCGTCAGGCTGGCGGCGTCATCCCAGTCGAAAAGGGAAGCGGAGTTGACAAGCCCCTCCAACGGCTGACCGGCCGCGGCGGCAGCCCGGGCCAGCAGCGTTTCCACCTGGGCGGGATCGGCGAGGTCCGCCTGCACCGTGATCACCTGGCGACCCAGCCCGCGAATCTCCTCCGCTGTCGCCACGGCCGCCTCCACCGACGCATGGTAGTGCAGGACCACGTCCCAGCCGCTTCCTGCGGCCGTCAGCGCGATCAGGCGGCCCAGGCGCTTGCCCCCACCCGTCACCAGCAGCCAGCGGCGCTCCCCCGCCAGGGCGGCGACCGACAAGGGACGGGAATGGTTGGGCGACGACTGGGGCAAGGCGGGGCTTTCCACGGGATCACGAACGGCGGTTTCCTTGAGTCTTACAGACGCCCCCTCCCCACCCGCAAGGCGCAAATCCGGATTGGCGCGCGCCATCGGCCAGCCGGTGCTTCCGTCGCCCTGGTACACTCGCTATGCTCCGCCGCATGACGCGCTAACCAGTTCCATGGAATGGGGAAACACCCGATGCCTGTCCGTCCCGTCCGCCGCGCCCTCCTGCAGGCCGGCCTGGCGTTGGCCACCCTGACGGCCTTGCCCGCCTTGAGCCAGCCGGCCCGCGCGGCGGAGAAGCTGGTGTTCATGCTGGACTGGCAGGCGGAGGCCGAGCATGGCGGCTATTTCCAGGCGGTGGCCGAGGGCCTGTACCAGAAGGCTGGCCTGGACGTGACCATAGTGCCCGGCGGCCCGGGGATGAGCGCACAGCAGATGCTGGCCGCGGGCAAGATCGATGGCACCATCGGTTCCAACGCCTTCTACGTGCTGAACCTGGTGGAGGCGGGCGCCAAGGTGAAGGCGGTGGCGTCCATGTTCCAGAAGGACCCCACCATCCTGATGGCTCACGCCCAGAACACCAACAGCCTGGCGGATCTGAAGGGCCGCCCCATCTTCCTGGGCGACCCCAGCATCAACACCCTGTGGCGCTGGCTGAAAAGCAAATACCCCTTCCAGGACAGCCAGATCCGCCGCTACGCCGGCAACATCGCCCCCTTCCTCACCACCCCGTCCGCCGGCGTGCAGGGCTATGTGACCAGCGAGCCCTACACGGCCAGGAAGACCGGCGCCGACGTGAGGGTCTTTCTGCTGGCCGACCTGGGCTATGACGGCTACAGCGGGCTGGTGATGTTCAACCAGGCCTACATCGACCAGCACCCGGCGGCGGTGAAGGCCTTCGTCGCCGCCACGGCGGAAGGCTGGCGCCACTATCTGCACGGCGACGCCGCCGCGGCGGACGCCCTGATCCGCAAGGCCAACCCCGACATGGACGTCGAGACGCTGGCTTATGCCCGCACGAGCCTGGTGGACAACGGCATCGTGGAGGGCACGCCCGCCGCTTCCGACAGCGTCGGCCGCATGACCGCCGCCCGCTGGGACAGCTTCACCAACGAGATGAAGCGCCTGGGCATCTACAAGGCGACGACGGACTGGAAGGCCGGCGTGGACCTGGGCAACTAGGCGCTCACCGTCGCTGGCTCCAGCAGCGCCATCAACTGCGCCTCCGGCATGGGGCGGCCCAACAGGTAGCCCTGGATGATGTCGCAGCCCAGTTCGCGCAGGCAGTTCAACTGCGCCTCGGTCTCGATGCCTTCCGCGATGGTCTCCAGCCCCAGGTGGTGGGCCATGGCGATGACGGCGGCCACGATCTGGCGGCTGGCGTCGTCGTCGGGCAGGCCGTCGACGAAGGACTTGTCGATCTTCACATAGGCGGCGGCGAATTTGCGCAGATAAGCCAGCGAAGAATAGCCGGTGCCGAAATCGTCGATGGCGAAGCGGAAACCGCTGGCGCGCAGTTCATGCACGGCCTGCAGGTTGCCCTCGGCATCGCCCATCAGCGCGCTTTCCGTGATCTCCAGCGCGATGTCGGCGGGGTTGCACCCCTCCTCCACCAGGATCTGCAGCAGGCGGTCGCCGCAGCCCTTGTCGCGCAGTTGCACGGCCGACAGATTGACCGCCATCTTGAAGCCCGTGATCCCGCGTTCCCGCACCTTGCGCGCGGTGCGGCAAGCGGTGCGGAACACCCAGTCGCCCAAGGGCACGATCAGGCCCGTTTCCTCCGCCACCGGGATGAAGCGGGCCGGGGAGACGGGGCTCAAATCCTCCGGATGGTTCCAGCGCACCAGCGCCTCGGCCCCCATCATGGTACCGGTGGTGCCGGTGGCGGCGGGGCGGTATTGCGGCTGGTAGGCCAGGGTGAAGCCCTCCACCACGCCATCGCCGCCCAGCGAGACGCGCAGCCCCTCCTCGATCCAGGTGCGGTCGCGCACCCGGTCCCCGATCTCCGGCGTGAAGAAGTGGTAGCGATCGCGACCGGCGTGCTTGGCGGCATACAACGCCACGTCGGCGTGGCGCAGCAACGTCTCCCAGGTGTCGCCGTCACCGGGCGCCACGGCCACGCCCACGGAGCAGGCCAGGCGCACCTCCCCCACCGCGCCGTTGCCCCCTTCCAGCATCAGGGGTTGCTGGAAGGCGGCCACCAGGCGCCCGGCGACCTGCGCCACCATGGCCCGGGCGCCGTCCCGCCCGTCGGCCCCGCCCAGCGAGGCGCCGCTGAGGACGACGGCGAATTCGTCCCCACCCAGGCGCGCGACGGTGTCGCCCGGGCGCACGGTGCGGCGGATGCGTTCCCCCGCCGCGATGATGGCGGCATCGCCCACGGGATGGCCGCGGGTGTCGTTCAGCAGTTTGAAATGGTCCAGATCCAACAATAGCAGGGCCATCGCCTCGCCCGTGCGCCGGCTGGCGGACAGGGCCAGGCGCACGCGGCCGATCAGCAGGGCGCGGTTGGCGAGCCCGGTCAGCGGATCGTGGAACGCCAGGTGGCGGGTGCGCTCCTCCGCCTCCTTCTTGGCGGTCAGGTCGCTGAAGACGGCAATGTGGTGGGAAATAGCCCCGTCCTCATCCCGCAACAGGGTGATGCGCAGCCATTCCGGATAGACGGTCCCATCCTTGCGCCGGTTCCAGATCTCACCGGTCCAACTGCCTTCATCGCGCAGGGCCCGCCACATGACGCGGTAGTATTCCGGCCCCTGGCGGCCGGAGTTCAGCAGCCGCGGGTCCTTGCCCAGCACCTCCTCGGGCGCGTAGCCGGAAATGTCGGTGAAGGCGCGGTTGACCAGGACGATGTGGTTGTCGGCGTCGGTGACCATGATGCCGTCGATGCTGTGCTCAATCACGCGCGCGGCCACCCGCAGGTCGCGGTTGGCCGCGGCCAGCACGGCCGCCTGCTCCTCCGCCAGCATGCGCGCCTGTTCCAGTTCCCGCGTGCGCTGCCGCACCAGGCTGCGCATGATCTCATGCCGGCGCACCCGGCCGTGCACCAGGGCCGCCAGCGTCAGGCCGGCGACCATGCCCAGGGCGCCCAGGGCCACCACCATGGGCATTCCCATACCGTTTTCCCGCCCCAGGCCGGCGGCGAAGAGGCCGGTGAACGACAGGCCCGCCAGCCCCACCACCAGCAGCAAGGGCGTCCAGCGACGCTCCGCCGGGATGGAGGCCGGGCCCGGCAGGGCTGGCGCATCGCCGGAAGAGGCATCACCAGGTAACAGCATCGGAAATACGCCCCATCGAAAAAAGTGAAGCCAAGGGTAATTGCGCAACCCTCGAAGCAAATATCAATGCCACCTTCCGCCCGCGCAACAATGTTTGCCAGTCAACGATTCGGTATAGCCAACGATGTTGCGGCCGGACGGTATGCGTCAGGCATCATGCGTCAGCCACCGGGCGTCCGGATTGATCCACCGCAATCGGCCGCCGTTGGGCGCACATAGCTGACTGGCCCGGGAAGGCCATCCCTGCCTAGGACCAGGCGGCGGTGTGGTCAATAGGCTTGATCCGATTGCCTATTCCGGCCGGCCGTCTTGTTCGCGCCCCCCCGCATCGGGCATGATCGCCAGCATGGGGTCCCCGCGCGCGGGACCGGTTGGGGCGACCCGGGTGGGGTTTCGATGGCGGCGGCAGACAGAGAGTTCCCGGTTCCCGACCTGGGCCCCGTGGATCTGGGCGGGCGGGCGGAAATCCAGCCCAGCGCGCCTTTGCCCGCCTTCGACATGCCGGGCGGCCGGTCCTATCTCTGCCACCGCACGCGCGAAAAGAAGACGGAGTTGTTTGCCGTCGTTTGCGACCGGCCGGTGCCCCCGCGCATCGAGGCCATGAGCAGCTTTCGCGCCATCGACAACAACAATCTGCTGCACCTCATGGACTGGGGCGTGGTCGACTGGACGCCGGAGCATCGGCGCCGCTTCGTCTGCGTGTTCGAGCGCCCGTCCGGCCGCCGCATCATGGAACGGCTGGACGATGTCATCGAGGGTATCGCCGACGACGCCCTGGTGCGCGTGGTGCTGCCGCAACTGGCCGGCGTGCTGCGCGACATCGCCCAGCGCAGCCTCAGCTGCGGCGCCCTGAACCCCACCAACCTGTTCATCCGCGAATCCGCCGCCGCCGCCGTGGTGCTGGGCGATTGCGTCAGCCTGCCGCCCGGCTATGCCCAGCCGCTGGTGTTCGAGCCGCTGGACCGGGCGCTGGCTGACCGCGCCGGCCGGGGCAATGGCACCATCGCCGACGACCTCTACGCCCTGGGGGTCACCTTGCTGACCCTTTACCTGGGCAGGTTGCCGGGCCGGGGAATGGATGAGCAGACGCTGCTGCAGACCCGCATGGACAAGGGCAGCTATACGGCGCTGACCTCCGGCATGCGCATCCCGCAGTCGCTGGTGGAGCCGCTGCGCGGCCTGATCACCGACGACGCCCGCCAGCGCTGGACCCTGAACGATCTCGACATGTGGATGCAGGGCCGCCGCCTCAGCCCCAAGCAGGCCCAGCTGCCGAAACGCGCCCCGCGGCCCATGGAGTTCCAGGGCAAGGAGATTTGGCACGTGCGCGGTGCCGCCTGGGCCTTTTCCAAGGCGCCCGTCGCCGCCGCCCAGGTGATCGAGCGGGGGGAGTTGGACCGCTGGCTGCGCCGTTCCCTGAATGATGAGCCCCGGGCCGACGCGGTGATGAACGCGGTGCGTAGCGCCACCTCCGGCGGCCGCGCCTCCAACGTGGAGGAACGGCTGGTGGCCCGTGTCTGCACCGCCCTCGATCCGCCTGGGCCCCTGCGCTACAAGAGCCGCGCCATCATGCCCGACGGCTTCGGCACCGCGCTGGCGGAAGCCATGGCCACCGGCGAGGGCGGGCAGGCCCTGGCCGAGATGATCGTGGGACAGTTGCCCGCCTTCTGGATCAGCGTACAGACGGAATACAAGGCGGAGCAGGTGCTGATGATCCAGCAGTTCGACGCCGTGCGCGCCGTTCTGGAGAACACCAGCCCCGGATTCGGCATAGAGCGCGCGCTCTACGGCTTGAACCAGGCCGCCCCCTGCCTGGGGCCGGCGGTGGCCGATCACTATCCCCTGACGTTGGGTGACCTGATGGCGGCGCTGGACGCGGCCGGCCCCGGCGCCACTTCCGGCCGCGATCCCATGGATCGGCATGTCGCCGCCTTCATCGCCGCCCGCAATCCAAAGCTGAACGAGCGCCTGCTGGCAACGCTGGCGGCGGAGACGGCGCGTCGGCCGGTTGGCGTGCTGGCAATCCTGGCCGATACCCAGCGCCGGGCCGGGCCGCCCAAGGTGCCGGGCCTGGCCCAGTGGATGACCAGCATCCTGGACCCATCGTTCAAGCGCTTCCGCAACCTGCGCAAGCGGGAGGAGGTGCGCTCGGCGGCGCAGAAGGCGGCGCGCGAAGGTGTGCTGGACGCCCTGCTGAGCATTGTCGACGATCCGAAGGCGTTGACCCAGGATCACCATGGCTTCCAGGACGCCATCCGCAAGCATGAGAGTCTGACGGCCCGCATCAACAAGATCGAAGAGGCGCTGGGCGACCGCAGCGAGGTCGCGGCCTCCCGCGGGAAGCGCGTCGCCGCCATGGTGGCCAGCGGCATCTCCCTGGCGGGCCTGGCCCTGATCGTTACCTTGATGGCAGGCGTGAAGTGAGCCAGGGTGGTGTCATGAACAGCGCCTCCTCCCCCCCCCGACGCCGCAGCTATGGCGGCCTGTTGGCCGCCGCCGTGCTGCTGTTGCCCTTGGGCGCGCTGGTCATGCCGACGTCGGTGCTGACGGTCATCGGCATGGTTCCGACCATTGTCGCCTGGATCGTCGACCGCGATCCGGACAAGCCGGCGGCCGTGACCGTGGGCGCCCTGAACATCTGTGGCGTCATGCCCTTCTGCATCCAGCTCTGGCAGCACGGGCATACCATGGACTACGCATCCAGCCTGCTGGTGCAGCCTGTCACCTGGCTGGTCATGTATTCCGCCGCCGGCGTGGGTTGGCTGCTGTACTTTGGCATTCCCCCCCTGGTGGCCGGCTGGTCCGTCGCCCGTGACCAGGCCCGCATCCGCGAACTGGATGAGGAGCGCCAGGCCCTGGTGGAGGAATGGGGCGTCGAGGTCAACGGCCAGGGCCTGAAGCCCGAAACCCAGGGCGAAGGTGACACGCCGTCGTCGGCGGACCCGCCCGACCCGCTGGCCGAGGCGACGGCGCCCAACCATGCGGCGGAGTCGTGACCGCCGGCCCGTATCAAGACGTGCCCCTTCCCTATTCTTCCCGCGTGAGCCCCACCCCATGCCCTTCGCCCGCCTAGGCGCCCTGATTCTCGCCTTCGTCCTGTCGTCGCTGCCCGTTCATGCCCAGCAGGTCGATGCCCAGCAGACGCCGCGAAAATATGGGGTGGAGGTCGTCCACACCTATCCGCACGACAGCCAGGCCTTCACGGAAGGCCTCTTCTACCTGGACGGCTTCCTATACGAGAGCACGGGCCTGGAACGGCACTCCACAGTGCGCAAGGTGGATCTCGCCACGGGCAAGGTGGTGCAAAGCCGGGAGTTGCCACCGCAGTATTTTGGCGAGGGCATCGTCAACTGGAAAGACCGGCTGGTGCAGCTGACCTATAGGACCGAGATTGGCTTCGTCTATGGCCTGGGCGACTTCCAGCCGCGCAAGGACTTCCGCTACAAAGGCGAAGGCTGGGCCCTGACCCAGGATGGCCGGCGCCTGATCATGAGTGACGGCACGCCCGAGTTGCGCTTCCTGGACCCGGAAACCCTGGCCGAAACGGGCCGCGTCACCGTCACCGACAACGGCTATCCCATCCAGAACCTGAATGAGCTGGAATTCGTGAAGGGTGAGGTCCTGGCCAACATCTGGCAGACCAACCTGATCGCCCGCATCAACCCCGCCACCGGCGCCGTCACCGGCTGGATGGACCTGACGCCCCTGGCCGCCCTGTCCGGCCGGGTGGAGAACGT
>NZ_BACU01000255.1 GCF_000333275.1 Azospirillum sp. B4
GTTGACGCGGTAAGCTTGATGCCTGTCACGCCATCAGGCCGCGAAGCGGTTTGGCGTGCGGTGAGCACGGCGATCAAATGGCTGGAGCGGGAGGCGGTAACCGGCAGCGTGGCTCCTGGTCAGATGGGAGGGCATAAGCCGAAGGCGATCTCCGGGGAGCACCGGGACTGGCTGCTGACGCGCTGTGCCAGCGGCCCGTTCACCTTACGTGGTCTTGTCCGTGAGCTGGCGGACCGGAATTTGAAGGTGGACTACCGCTCGGTCTGGGAGTTCGTGCATGCTGAGAAACTGAGTTATAAAAAAAGACTTTGGTCGCCACGGAAAGAAGCCGGCCGGACATCGCCCGCCACCGGGAGCGATGGCTGAGACTGCGACCGGGGATCGATCCGTCTCGATTGGTGTTCATCGACGAGACGTGGACCAAGACCAACATGGCGCCGTTGCGAGGCTGGGCCCCGCGTGGGCAACGGTTACCTGGTCCGGCACCCTTCGGCCATTGGAATACCATGACCTTCATCGCCGCCCTGCGCCAAGATCGCGTGGATGCGCCGTGGCTGATCAAGGGGCCGATCAACGGCGAGCGCTTCAGGATCTATACCGAGCAGGTCCTTGTCCCGACATTGAAGCCCAACGACATCGTCATCATGGACAATCTCGGCTCACATAAAGGCAAGGCCGTCCGGGACGCCATACGGGCGGCCGGGGCCAGGGTGATCTTCCTTCCAAAATACTCACCCGACCTGAACCCCATCGAGCAGTTCTTCGCCAAACTCAAGCATCATCTGCGTCAAGCTCAAGAGCGATCTGCCGATGGCCTCTGTGCCGCCATCGGCAAAACTCTCCAAACCGTCACTCCCGCAGAGTGTTCAAACTACCTCGCCCATGCAGGGTGTGTGCGAACCTAAAATCATCACGCTCTAGTTCAGGCGGCAGGTGAAGCTGGCGGCGGCGTCGGTCGGCCCGTGGCCGTCGTGGGTTGCCTTTGCTGGATAGGCGCACAGCGGCCGTTGCATCTCCACCGTTTTCCCGGGCGCGTTCGCGAACTTGGTGGCGATGACCCGGTCGGGCGCGGGCCCGCCGGTGGTCCAATCGATCAGCGCGCTGAACAGGTCGTCGCTGGCGTCGGGCGTGGGCGGCTGTGGGCCGCCCGTCGCGGAATTGAAGACATCGGGACCCGTGCCGCCGGCGCAGTGCATCATGCCGGGCGCCAGGAAAAGCCGCGCGACCTCCCTGGCCTGCGCTTCGCCGCCCAGCGCGCGGACCTGGCGGCCATAGAAGGCGACCGACTGGCCGGGTGGGACCAGCGTGTCCGCCAGGCCATGGTAGATGATCAGCTTGCCGCCGCGCGCCTTGAACGCGCGCAGGCTTCCCCGGGTGGCGTCGTTGACGTCCCCGCCCAGGGCGGCGTCGACGGTGGGCATGTCGCGATCCAGGTCGAAGCCCCGCCAATCCCAGCCGGCGCCGAAGACCCATTTGAACAGGCCGGCGAATTGCGGCTGGCCGTTGGCCGCGCTCTGCAGGAACGACCAGCCGAACAGGCCGGGAATTTCGCTGCCCGGCAGCCAGCCGAAGAAGACGTGCCGCCCGTCGGCGGTGGTGGGGCCGTCATAGAAGGCGCGCGCCGTCGCCACCTCCGCCGCCGTCAGGCACTGGTCGGGGTCCGCGTCCTGCTGGCAGGCGAGTTCCGCCGGATCGAACCGGCAACTCAGCGGATCGGTGATGAAGGCGTCGCCCGCCAGGCCGTACCCGCGCCGATTGCAGCTGGCGATCGCCGCGCCGCTGAGCAGGCGGAGCTTGGCTTCCGACAGCTTGCTTTCGGGCGTGCGGTTGGCGGCGGCGAAATCCCACAGCACCGCGGCGTGGCCCCAGGTGCGGTTGATGACGGGGGCGCCGACCAGGATGCCGTCATAATCGGCCGGGTAGTACAACGCCTCGATCAGGCCCTGCTGTCCGCCGGTCGAACAGCCGGTGTAGTAGGACCGCTTGGCGCCCCGGTCGTAGTACGCCCGCGCGATGGCCTTGCCCGTCACCGTCATCACGTGGGTGGACAGGCGGCCCCAGTCCTTCCATTTGCGCGGATGGCCGATCAGCGCATCGCCGTCGAGCGGGGTCGCCGGGGCGGTTCCCGTGTCCGTCGTGGCGGTGGCGTATCCGCGCCGCAACCCGCTGGCCATGCTGCCGTACCCGCTCTGAAGCAGTCCGGCGAAACCACCGTTGCCGGTGCCATGGAAGACGCCGGCCCATGCGTCGGCCGGCAGCCACACCTCCACCCCGATGTCGGAATCCGGCGCGGAGCGGACATGGGCGACGACCCGGCAGAAGGCCGGCAGGGTCGATGCGTCGGCAACCGGCAAGGCGCCGGCGTCGCCCTTGGCGACCAGGATCGCGCTGACGATGGTGGTGTCCTTGAGGTTCAGCCGGGCCAGCGCCTCACAGCGGGCGGCGCCGGCCGGGGCCGCCTTTTCAGCGGCGGCCGCAGGCGACGCGCCCGCCAGAACGGCCAGCGCTGCGGTGAGCGGGCCCCGAAGCCCCGACAGGACCCGGAGCCCCGACAGGATATGTGCCGAAATCTTCATGGTCACGACCCCAGGCTGGTGGATGACGGCTTGACCGCGCGGGTCAGGAAATAGGTGCACGTCAGGGAGATGAAGCATACCCCGAACAGGAAGACCGAAATCGGAAGCGTGGACGCGTACTTGGCGAACAAGGCCGTCGCCACGATCGGCGCGCACCCGCCCCCGATGACGGCGCCCAACTGATAGCCCAGCGATGCGCCGGAATAGCGGACCTCCACGGGGAACAATTCGGCGAACAGGGCCGCCTGCGGCCCGTACATCACGCTGAGGCAGACGAGTTCCACGGTGAGCGCCGCCAGGACGGCGGGGTATGACAGCGTTTCCAAAAGAGGGAAGAAGGCGAAGGACCACAGGCCGGTCAGCGCCGCGCCGGCCATGAACAGGGTTGACCGGCCCCATCGGTCCGACAGCGCCCCGAAGAACAGCAGGCCCGGCACCATGACGACGCTGGCCGCCACCACGCAGGCCAGCAGGGCGCCTCTGGACAGGTGCAGGACCGTGTCCCCGTAGGAAACGGCGTAGGTGATCGCCGCGTAGAAGCAGGTGTTCGACGCGATGAACGCCCCGCCGGCCAACACGATCTTGCGGGGATGATGGATCAGGACCTGCAGGACGGGCGACTTCCTCCGTCCTTCCGGGGCGGAGGCCTGCGACCGGGTGGCCTTTTCGAATTCCACCGACTCTTCCAACCGCGTCTGGATGTAGATGCCGACGAAGACCAGCGCGATGCTCAGGATGAAGGGCACGCGCCATCCCCAGGCGTCGAACGTGTCGCGGGGAAAGGCGGTGACCATGAGAAAAAAGACCATGTTGGACAGGACGACGCCGAGCGGCACGCCGATCTGGACGAAGCTGCCGTAATAACCGCTCCGGCCCTGTGGGGCGCTTTCGATGGCCATCAGCGCGGCGCCACCCCACTGCCCACCGACGGCGATGCCCTGGATGAAACGCAAGGCCAGCAACAGCAGCGGGCTGACGAACCCCGCGTCCTGATAGGTCGGCAGGAAGCCGATGGCCGTCGTCGCCAGGCCCATGGACAACAGGGCCACCAGCAAGGCCCGCTTGCGGCCGAAAAGGTCGCCGAAATGACCGAAGACGACACCGCCGAAGGGACGGGCGACGAAGCCCACCGCGAATGTGCTGAACGCCGCGAGTTGGGCGACCAGGGGCGGCAGATCCGCGGCGAAAAAGATTTTAGGGAACACCAGCGCCGCCGCGGTGCCATAGACGAAGAAGTCGTACCATTCGATGGTGGCACCGGCGCCGGCCGTCAGGGCGACCTTGAACAGCGAAGCCCCATTCCCGGCCGGCGGCTCCATCGCCGCCCCCTTCCGCGTCCGTCCGCCTTCGTCAGCGACCTGCATCACCTGCACCCTTCCTGTCCGTTTCCGCCCGTTCTGGCCCTGTCCGCTGTTCCCGCCAGGCCTGGGCCTGCGCGACATACCAGGGGATGACGTCGGGATTTTCGATCGTGTTGGGGTCGATCACCTTGGCCACGGGCCACCCCAGGAACAGGCGCTTGATCGGCAGTTCCTGCTTCTTGCCGGACAGGGTGCGCGGTATCGCCGGCGCCGGAATGAAGGCGTCGGGAATGAACCGGGGCGACAGTGACTCCCGGATGGCGGCGATCATGGCCGCCTCCAGGTCCGGACCCCACTCCCGCCCCTCCGCGGGCACCACGAACATGAGGAGCGTGCTGCCGCCGGCCCCGTCCTCCAGGTCGATGACCAGGCTATCCGCGACATGGCGCACGCGCTCCACGGCCGCATAAACGTCGGCGGTGCCCATGCGCAGGCCGTGCCGGTTGATCGTCGCGTCGCTGCGGCCGGCGATGGTGCAACTGCCGTCGGCCTCCACCGTCAGCCAGTCGCCATGCCGCCAGACGCCGTCCCAGGTGTCGAAGTAGGTGGACCGGTACCGGCTGCCGTCCTCATCCCCCCAGAAGAACAGGGGCATGCTGGGGAAGGGTTGAACACAGACCAGTTCCCCCACGCGGCCGGTCAGGGGGTGCCCCTCCTCATCCCACGCCTCGATCGCCGCCCCCAGGTGGCGGCATTGCAGGCGGCCGGGCGTCGGCGGCAGCTCCCGGTTTCCCGAAAGGAAGGCGGCGGCGATGTCGGTTCCGCCGGAAATGTTGCACCACCAGATATCAGGCGTGCCGAGGGCGCCGAACTGGTCGGTGCCCCAGCCCTGAACGTCGGCCGTCAAGGGCGAGCCGGTGCTGCCGAGCGCGCGGACGGCGCGCAGGTCGCCGGTGTCGCGCAGGACCAGGCCGGCCTTGCGGCAGCTGGCGAAGAACGCGGCCCCGGCGCCGAACCAGGTCACGCCGTGGCGCGCGGCGAACGTCCACAGGGGTGTCCATTCCGGCTGGCCCTTGGCGCCTTTCGGCGATCCGTCATAAAGGCAGATGGTCGTCCCGGTGAGCAGCCCGCCGACCTGGATGTTCCACATCACCCAGCCGGTGGCGCTGTGCCAGTGGAACCGTTCGCCGAACGTGTTCGGCGCATAGCTGGGACCAAGGTCGAGGTGCATGTTCCCGACGCAGCCGGAGACGATGATGCCACCGTGCCCGTGCACGATGGCCTTGGGAAGGCCCGTCGTTCCGCTGGAATACAGGATCCACAGCGGATGGTCGAAAGGCAGCCACTCGGGTTCGAACAGGTCCACCGCGCGATGGTCGGCCGACTGTGTCTCGTCGAAGTCGATCGCGCCCGCGAGGGTCGCCGCGCCGTGCCCCGTCCGGATCACGAACACGGCAGCTACGCTGGGAAGTCCGCGCCAGATCGCGCCGACGGTGGCGGAGCGGTCGGCGGCCTTGCCGCCGTAGAAGACGCCGTCGACGGCGATGAGGGCCTTGGGTTCGGTCTGCCGGAACCGGTCCAGCACCGCCGGCGTGCCCATGTCGGGCGAACACATCGTCCAAATCGCACCGAGGCTGGCGCAGGCCAGCATCGCCACGACCGCCTCGGGGATATTGGGCAGGTAGGCGGCGACCACGTCCCCGCGGCCGATCCCCCGGCGGCGCAGTTCAAGCGCCAGCGAAGCGCTGCGCCGCCGCAACTGCCCCCAGGTCCATTCGACGACCTGCCCGCGTTCATTCTCGGCGACGATGGCCAGTTGGCCGGCGGCGTCCGCCGTGCCGGCGTGGCGGAACACCTGGCGCGCATAGTTCACCTGTGCGCCTTCGAACCAGCGGGCGCCGGGCATGGTCCCGCTCAGGACCGCGGTCGGCGATGTCGGGGACGCGATATCGTGATAGTCCCAGACGCTCCGCCAGAAGGCGGTGAGATCCGTCCGCGACCATTCCCACATCGCCGCATAGTCGGGAAACGCCAGGCCGCGTTCCCGGTCCAGCCAGTCCCGATACAGTCTTATCTGGGGGACGCTGTCGCCCGCCCCGGGCTTTGTCATGTCTGACTTCCTCGTGACTTCAATAACGATGATGGGGATGACGGCCGGGGGACCGCCGGCCATAAGGCGGCCGTGCCCCGGGGGACGGCCGGCTCGTTCGAACCAGACGGGGCCCCCGGGGCGCCGACCGCATCCCCGTGTTCAGAACCGGTGATAAAGCGTGGCGCCGTACATCCGGGGCGTGCCGATCGACCCGGCGGTGTACGCCGTCGCCCCGGGCCGGGTGGTCGCCTGGCTGATGTAGCGGACGTCGAACGCGTTGCGGACCCATCCGGTCAGCGACCAGGCCTTGTCGAAGGTGCCCAGGCCGACCGACGCGTTGACCAACCCATACCCGTCCTGGGAATCGAGGGGGTTGTTGTAGATGTCGAAATAGACCTTGCTTTGCCATTTGTAGTCGGCGCGCGCGGTGATCTCGAGCGCCCCGGTGACCGGGAAGACATATTCGCCGGATATGTTGAACTGCCATTTCGGCGCCTGGGTCAGCGTGTTGCCTTCCAGGTTCTTGGCGCCGGGTGGTAGCGCTTGGCCGTTCGAGGTGACACCGACGCACGCGGCGGCGGTCGGCAAGGTCGGATACAGCGGGTCGTTGTTGCAGAACTTCCCGTATTCCGTATCCAGGCGCGTGGCCGCGCCGGCCACCTTCAACCCTTCGGCCAGGATGGCTTCAAACTCGAACTCGACGCCCTTGATCGTGGCGGCGGACGAATTCTCGACCTTCGGGAACTGCACCCCCGTCTGCACGTTGGTGCGGAAGACGGTCTGCTGCAGGTTGGTGTAATCGGCATAGAACGCGGTCAGGCCCATCCGCAATTTGTTGTCGAACAGTTTGGCCTTGGTGCCGATCTCGTAGTTCCAGACATATTCCGGATTGAAGAAATTAACCGGCTGCGTGATATCGCCCAGGGTGTTGAACCCGCCCGACTTGAAGCCCCGCGACACGCTGGCGTAAACCAGGGTGTTCTCCTGGGGCGTGTAGTCCAGCGCGAAGCGGGGCGTGAACGCCTTCCACGTATCCTTGTCGGCAAGAAGATAGTGCAGTCCGCCCGACGTGGCGTCCATCGCGTAAGACTTGGAGTCGATGGTATATCGACCGCCGGCGGTGGCACGAAGACTGTCGGTCAGGTTATAACGGAACTGCGCGTAGGCGGCGTAGGAGTCCAGGGTTTCGGCGGGAAGATAGACCAGCAGGTTCTTGACCGCCGACGTGCTCAGATACAGTGGCTCGCTGGAATCGCCGTGCATGTAGAACAGGCCAGCGACAAGGTCCGCCCTACTGCCAACGTCCGTTGTCGCGGTGAGTTCCTGCGTCACCTGCTTGGCGTATAGGCCGATGAGATCGAACCGCGAGCTGGCGACTGGGGTCAGGTCGACATCGAGGTTGGTCAGGTCGATATCGTGCTTGATGAAGCCCGTGGTCGAGGTGATCGATGTGTCCGGACCCAAATCCAGGTGCGCGGTCAGGGTGGCCCTGATGTCCTCCACGTCCCGCTGGTTGGGTTCGTTGAAATAGAAGGTCAGGTCGTCGATGTTGTTCCGGGGATACGCATAACCCGGCACCTCGGTGGGCATGGGCCTGGCCGGATCGGCGCGGCCCAGCAGCTGATTGAACGACGGGTCGCTGCGGTCGCGCGTGTAGTCGACCAGCGCGCTGACGCTGAAGATTTCGGACGGCTTGGCCAACAGCTGGCCGCGGACCTCCGTGAGGTCGGTGTTGTCGTTGCGCCGGCCGAGATACGCGTTGTCCGTCCAGCCGTCCGCACGGTCCCGCTGGAAGGAGACGCGGGTCAGAACCTTGTCGGACAGCGGCACGTTCACGAAACCCTTGGCCCCGAAGCGCGCGTAGTTGCCGCCGGTGAGCGCCAGTTCGGCGTCGGTCTGGTCGGTCGGGGCCTTGCTGTTGACGTTGATGGCGCCACCCGTCGCGTTGCGGCCCTGGATGGTGCCCTGGGGACCGCGGAGGACCTCGACCCGCTCCACGTCGAGGAAGGAGGGGTTCATCATGAAATGGTTGAGCAGGGGCACGCCGTCGAGCGAGACGGTGACGCCCGACTGGCTGCCGATGTCCTGGCCGGCTTGGCCGATGCCGCGCATGGCGATGAAGACGTTGGTGGAGCGTGTGCCGAACTGGAGGCTGGGGGCCAGCTGAACCAGGTCGCCGACATCCTTGACGCCGGCTTTCTCCAGCGTCTCACCCGAAACGGCTGTGATGGCGATCGGGATGTTCTGCAGTCCCTCCGCGCGCTTTTCCGCCGTGACGAGGATCTCCTCCAGCCCGGTATCGCGTGTGGTGTCGGCCGGTGCGGCGCCCGTCTGAGAGGCGGCACCCTGTGCCTGCGCCCATGCCAGACCCGGCACAAGGCATCCGCCGAACAGGGCGGTCGCCCCCAGGCCCAGTGCGCGCGCGCGGCGGATCAGCTTCGAGCTCTTCGTGATCATCCCTCTCCCCGTTTATTCTATTGATGCAGCCGGGGATCTTTCCGTCCCCGGGCGACGCGAAGTCTTCGCGTTTGCCGAACGGGAGGCAATGACAGGGGTGACACCTTAATTTGGCATAAATGACATGGCGCCTTGGGTCCGGCCCCTAGAGAACCCGTCGGTCGTTGAGGAGGACGGTGGCGGCGCCGACCTTCGCCGCGTCGGCCATGTGTTCGGTGCGGTACGCCGATGGGGACATTCCCGCCCATGCGCAGAAATGGCGCGAGAAGCTGCCGGGCTCGCTGAATCCCACGGTGAAGCCGATCTCCGTGATCGGCATGTCGCTGGCCAGCAGGTATGCGGCCGCCAGTTCCCCGCGCAGGCGTGTCCGAATGTCCTGGAAACTCTCCCCTTCCAGCGACAGATCCTGGCGCAGACGCCGGGGGCGCGTCCGCAAACGCGCCGCCACCGCCTCGACCGGCGCCGACCACAGGCCGGCGCGCTGGAAATCGATCAGCACCCGCTGCGTGCGCTCCCGCCAGCTCAGGCCCTGGTCGGCGACGTCGAACCAATCGGGCTCGCTGGCGTAGTAATCATCATACTCCTTGATGGAGCTGTGCACCAGGCGGGCGGTCAGGTCGTCCCAGTTGTAGGACAGGGCGTCGACCGGCGCGTCGAATTGCACGGGGCAGCGGAACAGCGCGAACCGGTCAAACCCGTTTTCCTGGACGGGCCGCGGTCCCCGGATGGAAAGGCCGCGCAGCGCCAGCGGGCGGCCGATCAGCCAGCTGAAGAATTGGTAGATCCAGACGAACCTGATCCAGACCAGGATGTCGCGATTGACGCCCTCGATGGTCTGGTACTTACAGATGTGCTGTAGACCCGAGCCGTGTTCCTCGGTGATTCCCGGGCCGACGTCGGCGGACATCGCGTCGGTGAAGCGGACGCTGACCCGCAGCGCCTCGCCCAGGGTCGTGCAATGCAGGAAGGACAGCAGGCGCTCCGTCTCCAGCGCCAGGCGGCAACCTTGGGTGAAGAAGCCGAAGTACACGTCGTCGAGGGCGAACTGGATCCGGCGGATCAGCCGAACCAGGGCCTTGCCGTCGATCGCGGCACGCGCGTTCCCATAGACCGAGGGGTCGATCGCCGCGTCCCGCAACAGCCCGGCGGGATCGAAGCCCTTGAGCACGGCCCCCTGCAGCAATTGCCGGACCGCCTCGCCATCCAAACCCGCTTTTCCCGCAGCTTCCTCTTCCATCCCGGTTCGTTCTTATGTTGACGCCGCTTGGGCTTGCTGGCCGCCGCATCGCTCACGGCGTGGCGGGGCACGGGTGGACGGCTGTCCAGTCATCCCCCCGCAGAAGTCCGGCGGGCACGGTCGCGACCCGCTCGACAAAATAGGCATAGAACCGCGCCGCCCGTTCTAACCCTTCGGGCGGGACGGAGTAAAGGTCGTCCCCCGTCGTGTGATAAAGGGCGCCCGAGGCGATCATCTGGGTCTGCGGAATGTCCGGCCGCTGGACAAAAGCCTTCAGGTCACCGGGAAGCGCGCGGTCGACACGGCGCTGCACGTCAAGGCCGAAGCACGCGACCCCCTGACGCCAGAGGTCGACCAGAAACGGCGCCTGGTTGTTGACCGCGACCTGCTTGGGAAGGTCGCCCGTGGCCGCGATCACCCGTTGGCCGAAATTGTCGTCCTGCGGTTCGGCGTATGATCGCATCGTTGCGATCTGCGCGGGGTGTTCGATGTTGAGGATAAGGTCCGCCTTCGCCACGTAATCCTGTCCGTGGCGGTCAAGGAAGGCGCCCAGCCCGCTGGCCCCGGCGCTGTGATGACCGGCGCTGGCGACGAAGACCAGCGTCCGCTCCAGCTGGGCGCCGCGCGCGAAATGCCGGGCCAGCGCCAGCATGACCGCGACGCCCGACGCGTTGTCGTCGGCGCCGCCGAACCACCCATCGGCATGCGCGGCGATGATGACCGTGCGGTCGGTCTTGCCCGGTATCGTCGCCACGACATTGGAAACCTGACGGTTGATGGTTTCCGACCGGGCGGAAAGCCGGGCATGGACCGGATGGCCCGCCTTGGCGGCGGCCCCCAGGACGGCCTGCAGGAAAAAGCCGTCCTCCCCGCCGACCGTGAAGCACAGCCGGCGTCCGCAGCCATGGCGGTCTCGGTCGAAGCTCTTCAGGTTCCCGGCCTGGACCAGGATTTCGATCACCCCGACGGCACCCGCCCGCATGACGGCTTCGGTGCGACGGGCGGGGATCGGCGCGTAGAGGCTGGGCTCGGGCAGCGCCAGGATCACCGCGATCTTGCCACGCAGATCGCGCCCGGCCACATCGGCGTCCGTGCCCAATCCGACGTAGGCCAGCGGGGCGGTGACGACCCCATCCACCGGCCCGCTTCCTTGCACCATCGCGGAACGCAGGACGACATCCCCGCTGCCGGCGCCCATCGCGGCGCTTCCGATCAGCCGAACCTCGCCCGAAACGGGCAGGTTGATGTCGGTCGCGGGGAAGGGCTCAAGGTGGGCGTCCGTTTGGCCCGCCGCGCGCAATTGCGCGGCCACCCAGTCGACCGTCCGGTCGTAAGCCGGCCGGCCGGTGACGCGTCCCCACAGGTACTCACCCGCGGCCCGGCTTTGGTGGGAGAAGCCGACGATGGTCGCGACATCGGCCTGTATGGACGCGCCATTCAGCAGCGGATCCATCGCCCCCGGCGCGAAAACCGCCGGGCGCGCGGGCAGAACCGTGTCGGCCGCATCGTAAACCCCTTTCGCGGGGTCCGTTTCCGGTCCCGGCAGGCGCAGGTGGAACCAGGCGGTGCTGTCCGACATCGCCGGCCCGGGGCCGTCCAGGGGACTGCCGCCCGGCGCCGGGGAAGACGCGGGCGCGGGATGGGCGATCAGCAGGGCCAGCGTCACGACGCCCAACAAGCTGAGGCGTCGCGGAAATCCATCGGTACCAGACATATGGGCCCAACCCCTCCCGTTCCCTCGCGGACAACCGCATGTTTTTAGCGGCCATCGCCGGCCAATCGGCGCGCTTGACAGGCTATTTCATTTATTCACAATCTAATAAAAAAAGCGATGGGCATCCCGCGCTATCGCCGCAACGAACATCCGGATCCTAGGGACGGCCTGCTCCGGACCGATTTCCCAAGGTCGCCGCAGTGGAGGATCGCCCGTGATTAACCGACGCAATTTCGCGGTCGCGATGGCCGCGATGGCGGGCACGCCGCTCAGCGCCCGTGCCGACGGCAAGGGCCCAGGGACTGTGAACCCCGGGACGGTGAACAGGATCACGGTGCGGTCGGCGCACGTCCCGGGTGACGTCTCCGTCAGCATCTACACACCGCGGGCCTATGGCCAGGGACGTCCCCTTCCCCTCATGCTGCTTCTGCACGGGGGCAATGGAAGCGATCAGGACCTGCTGCGTTTCATCCCGGCGATCGCCGCCGCCATGACCGATGGCCGAATCCCACCCCTGGTGATCGCTATGCCCAGCGCCCGCCGCTCCTTGTACATGGATTTCAAGGACGGGTCGCAGCGATGGGAAACGTTCATCCTCTCCGACCTGCTTGCCCACCTCCGGGGCACCCTGGCCGTATCGACGGAACGGCGGCACACCTTCATCGGCGGGGTTTCGATGGGTGGGGCGGGAAGTCTGCGGCTGGCTTTCAAGCACCCTGGCATCTTCGGTGCCGTCGCCGTCCTGGAGCCGGCGGTCGAGCCCGCGCTGTCGTGGAGCGAGGTGGGCCCGCGCGTCAAATTCTGGCGGCCGGAAAAAGTGCTGGAACCCATGTTCGGTTCGCCGGTCGACCTGGAATACTGGGCGGCGAACAACCCGGCCACCATCGCCAAGCACGATCCCAAGAGGCTTATCGACCTGCCCATCTACCTCGACGTCGGTGACCAGGACATGTTGTACATCAACCAGGGAACGGAGTTTCTGCACCGCATCCTGTTCGACGCCGGCGTCGGTCATGAATACCGGCTGGTCCATGGGGCCGAGCATGTCGGCCCGTCCTTGATACCCCGGCTTGTGGACGCGTTGGACTTCATCGGCCGCCAGATCCAGCCCCCGGAATGGATAGACGAGAGGGTGCTGAAGGCCCGGGCCGTTTACGACGATATGAAACGGGCCGCCGGAATGCCGGTCGAGGACGTCGACCCGAGGCGTATCAGGGGATCGTGACGTCCAGGACCGATGCCACCGCGCCGCGGTCAGGGAACGCCGCCCGGGCGCCGACGGCGGTGATGGCCAGGCTGGCGGCGGCGGCGGCGAAGCGCATGGCTTCGGCCAGGTCGTCGCCGTTGAGCAGGCGGGCCAGCACGGCGGCGTTGAAGCAGTCGCCCGCCCCGGTCGCGTCCACCATGCGCGCGGGAAACGCGGGCTGGATCACGGTCTCCCCGTTCCGCACGGCGATGGCCCCCCGGGCGCCCAGCGTCACCACCACCAGACCCGGCCCCTGGTTCAGCAGCGCCCGCGCGTGGTCCGGCGTGGGGGGCAGGCCGGTGGCCGCGCGGAACCCCCCTTCGTTGAAGAACACGATATCGGTCAGGGGCAACAACGCCGCCAACCGCCCCGGGCCCGGGGCCACCGCCGCCTCCACGTCGATGGCGACCAGGGTGCCGGCGGTGCGGGCCAGACGGCTCACAGCCTCGAATTCCGCCAGGTCGTAGGGCATGGCATAGACCACGCGCGACTGTTCCAGGGCCGGGGCCAGGGTGGCCGGCTCCAGCGGCCAGCCGGGCAACGGCGCGTAGACCAGCGCCTTTTCCCCATCCCGCTCCCGCACCAGGATCAGGGCGGTGGCGCACGGCCCATCCACCGGGCGCACCCAGGGCGTGGCCACGCCGAAGCGGTGGAAATCCGCCACCAGGAACTCACCATCGCCATCATCGCGGCCAATCCGGCCGTAGGCCGCCGTCGGCAGGCCCAGGCGGGCGGCGGCGCAGGCCACGTTGGCCGCCGTGCCGCCGGCGTGGCGCCCCAGGTGCCGGCCCAGCACCTTCTCATCCGCCGCCGGCGCATGGTCGACGGCGAAGACCAGGTCGATGTTGGGGTCGCCGTAGGCCAGCAGGCCGAAGCGGCGGTGGCCGGGCGCGATCACGGGACGGCTCCCGTGCTGGGGATCGTCCGGAAGCCGCCGGCCCTGGCGGCCACGTCGCCGGCGGCCAGCGCCAGGGCCTGGCCCTGCACCAGCAGCGGCAGGGGGGTCAGCGGCTCATCCATCTCGGGCACGGGGAAGTCCGGCCCGCCCAGCATGGCCACCCTGGCGCCGCGCACGCGGGCCGCGGCGGCGGTGTCGGCCAGGCGGTCTGCCGCGCGGGCCCTGGGCGGGGCCAGGACCAGCACCAGGTCCGCGGGTGCCAGGGCCTGCAGGCGCAGGGCATGGTGGAATTCCTCCACCGCGTGGGGCAGGGCCGCCAGGCCCGCCGCCGCCGTCAGCAGGTCGGCGACGCAGCGCGCGGTGCCGGCGTTGGGACCGGTGCCGACGACGTGCACATGGCGCCGGGCGGCCAGCGTGGCGCCCAGGGCGCGGACCCCGGCGTCGGAGCGCAAGACGCCATCCAGGATGGCCGGCAGGGCGGCGACGTCGCCGTGGACGCCCGCCGCCACGGGGTGCTGCCGCGCGCCGCCCCACTCCAGCGCCAGCAGGATCAGGACGGCCAGGGTGGCGACGGTCGATTGCGTGGGCATGCCGTTCTTGCTGGCGCCGGGGCACAGGCCCCAGACCGGCGGCGCCAGGAAGGGCGTACCCTCCCGGTCGCTGATGCCGATGACCAGGGCGCCGCTGTCCCGCGCGCGGGACAGGGCGTCATGGGCCGGCGACGGCCGCCCGCTGGAGCTGACGACCGCCACGGCGGTGCGGGGGCCCAGGTCGGGATGGCCGTGGCGCGCCAGTTCGAAGGCCTGGACCGCCTGGCAGGGAATGCCGGCATAGGCGGCGAAGGCCGGTGCCGCCATCAGCCCGGCGGACAGGCTGTCGCCGGAGCCGGCCACCAGCAGGCGGCTGATCCCCCGGGTGGTCAGCACCGTCACCAGGTCCCGCACCGGGTCGGCCAGGCGGGCCAGCGCCCGCGCCACGGCGGCGGGGGTGTCCGCCCGCTCCCGCGCCGTGGCGGGCAGGGGCATCAGGGTGTCGGCCTCCGTCATGCCGCCGACCGCCGACGGGCGATGGCGGTCAGATCGGCCGCCAGGGCGTCCAGGCCGTACTCCGCCTCATTCACCGCGCGGAACTGGGCGGTGAGGTCGGCCGGCAGCGCCGAGGCGCCGCGCAGGGCGCCGGCCAGCGCCCCCGCCATGGTGGCGATGGAATCGGTGTCGTTGCCGATGGTGGCCGACAGGGCGATGGTGCGCAGGGGATCGCCCTTGGCGTAGGCCAGGATGGCGATGGCCGCCGGCACGGATTCCGCCGCCAGGACGGAGGCGCCGACCCGCGCGTCCAAGGCCTCAAGGAAGGCCAGGTCGTCCGACGCCCGGGCCGCGATGTCCAGCGCCAGGTCCAGGCGCGCCTGGAAGCGGGGACCCGGTCCCACGCGGGCGTGACGGGTGGCCAGCGCGGCGCCCTGGCGCCCGCCCTCGACGCAGGCGGCGATGACGTCGGCGATATCCTCCGTCACCAGCGCCCGGGCCGTGCCGGCGGCGATGGCGCAGGCCGCCGCGATGGCCACGTCGGTGTCATGCGACGGCAGGCAGGTCACCAGCGCCTGGTCACACGCCGCCTCCAGGTCGCCGGGGTGGACCAGGCCGGCGGGCGCCACCCGCATGGCGGCACCGTTGGTGGTGCCGATGGTCGTCATCTTGCGTCGCGACTGGCCGATCACCCCCACCAGGGCCGGGTCGGTGCCGGCGCGCAGGGCCGCCACGATGCCCACCGTGCTGGGCCCCATGAAATCGGCCTTGGGCGAGGTGTCGGCCCAGTCGAGCAGGCAGGCGATCCAGCCGGCGGCGTCCAGGCGCCCCCCACCGCGCACCAGGGCGCGGGCCAGGTAGTACATCTGGCTGGCGTCGTCCGTCACCTCCGCCTGCTGGCCGGCGTTGGCGCCGGCGAAGGTGTCGGCCGTGGGGGTCACGAAGCCGGCGACCAGCCCGCCGTGGGCCGCCAGTATCTCGGCCATGGACCATTGTTCGGTGGGGGCGCCCAGGGCGTCGCCCATGCCGGCCAGCAGCAGCGAACCGGCGATCCTGTCGTGCAGGGGATGTGTGCTCATGGAGTCATGTCCGTTGGGGGGAAAGAAGGGCGGCCCGGCCGGCCGCGGCGCGACGCCGGGCCGTCCGACGCTGGTGCAGCCTCACCAGGACCAGGGCGGCGATGGTCACCAGGGGCGGGATCATGAAGACCACCTCGGCCGGCACGGCCAGCAGGCCCAGGCGGGCGGCCGCGACGCTGGCGGCCCCGAACACCAGGGCCGCCGCCACGGTGCCCAAGGGCTGCCGGCCGCCCAGGAAGACGGCGGCCAGGGCCAGGTATCCCCGCCCCGCCGCCATGTCGGCCTGGAACAGCGTCAGGTAGCCCATGCCCAGGAACACGCCGCCGCCGCTGGCCAGCAGTCCGCTCAGCAGCAGGCCGGCATAGCGCAGCCGCTTCACCGGCAGCCCGGCGGCCAGCGCGGCTTGCGCGTTCTCCCCCGTCGCCCGCAGGCGCAGGCCGAAGACGGTGTGGCGCAGGGCCCAGGCGGTCAGGCCGGTGGCCACCAGGGCCCCATAGACCAGCACGTTGTGGCCACCGCCGCCCTCGCCGTTCAGCAGGACGCCCAGCACCGGCACACCGTCCACCCCCGGCCACCGCAGGCTGGGCAAGGCGAAGCTGGCCAGGCTGGCGGTGGACCCCTTGTCACCCGTCAGATGGGCCATCAGCAGGACGGTCAGGCCTTGGGCCAGGATGTTCAGCCCGATGCCGGCGACGATCAAATCGGCCCCCAGTTCCAGATGGAACACGGCCAGCAGCCCCGCCAACGCCGTGCCGGCGGCCAGGCCGGCGGCGCAGCCCAGCCAGGGGTGCAGCCATAGCGGGGCGTCCGGGAACCACAGGGCGGAGTAGGCGGAGGTGACGACGCCGGCGAAGGCGGCCACCAGCATCACTCCTTCCAGCGCGACGTTGACGCAGCCGGCCAGTTCGGAAACCAGTCCGCCCAGGCTGGCGAACACGATGGGGGTGGCGGCGCGCAGGGCCGCCCCCGCCAGCACGGCGGCCAGGGTGCCGGCCGCGACCAGGTCCAGGGTCATGCCGCCCCCCTGATCCGCGCACCGGCCCGGCGGGCCAAGCCCAAGGCCAGGGGCACCAGGCGGTCCGACACCACGAACAGGATGATCAGCGCCTGGATGACCAGCACCACCTCCCGCGGGACGTCGGTGGTGCGCTCCATGGCTTGGGCGCCCACCCGCAGGTAGGCATAGCCCAGGGCGGCCAGGGGCAGGGCGGCCACCCGCTCCCGCGCCAGCAGCGCCACCACGATGCCCTCCAGCCCGATGCCGGGGGTGAGATCGACCGGCAGGCGCTTCAGCAGGGCGTTCGAGACATGGAAGCCCGCCAGGCCGGCGAAGGCCCCGCCCAGCGCGAAGGCCAGCGCCGTGGCCCGGGCCACCGGCACCCCGGCCCGGGCCGCGAACCAGGGGTTGGCGCCGGCCAGGCCGATCTCATACCCCAGGGTCGTGCGGCGCAGCAGGAACAGGGCCGCCGCCACGGCCGCCGGCGCCACCAGCGCCATGGCCGTCACGTTGGTGCGCGCGATCAGCGGCGCCAGGGTGGCAACGTCAGGCAGCGGCGGCGTGGTGATGAAGCCGGCCGTGGGGTCGTTCAGCACGCGTCCCACCACCAGGCGGTAGACCTGCACCGCCACCACGTTCAGCATCAGGGTGGTCACTATCTCATTGGCCTCGAACCGGGTCTTCAGCAGCCCGGGCAGCAGGCCCCAGGCGGCGCCCCCCAGGGCCGCGGCCAGGAAGGCCAGCGGCAGGGCGACGACCGCCGGCACCCCGCCCAGGCCCAGGCTGACGGCCGCCGCCGCCAGCGCGCCCATGAACAGCTGGCCGTCCGCGCCCAGGGAGAATTGGCGGGCGCGGAAGGGGATGGCGACGGCCAGGCCCACCAGGGTCAGGGTGGTGGCGTCCTGCAGCCAGGCACCGAAGCGCACCAGCCGGCGCATCACCAGGTGGCCATCGGCGGCACGCTCGATCGAGGGCAGCGGTCCCGTCACCAGGGCACGGAAGGCCGCCCAGGGCTGGTCGCTGACACAGGCCATGACGGCGAAGCCCAGGACCAGGGCGGCGCCCACGGCCAGGGCGATGCGGGCGCCTTCACGCGACGGCGTCATGATCGCCCCCTTGGGGTCCGGTTCCCAGCCCGGTCATGTGCAGGCCCAAGGTCCGGGCATCGACGGCCCCGGCCTCGAACCGCGCGACGATGCGTCCCCGGTACAGCACGGCAATGCGGTCCGACAGGGCCAGTAGCTCGTCCAGGTCGGCCGAAATAAGCAGGATGGCGGCGCCTTGGTCGCGCAGGGCGGCCAGGCGGGCGCGCAGGGCGGACGCGGCGGCGATGTCCACGCCCCGGGTCGGCTGGCTGGCGACCAGGAAGGCGGGGGCGTCGGCGATCTCCCGTGCCAGGATCAGCTTCTGCATGTTGCCGCCCGACAGCGCGCCGATGGGCTGGTCGGGCCCAGTCGCGCGCACGCCGAAGCCGCCGATCACCTCCTCCGCCCAGCGCCGGGCGGTGGCGCGGTCGATCAGGCCCCGTCGCGACAGGGGTGGGCGGGCGTAGCGGGTGGCCAGCAGGTTGTCGACGATGCTGAGGCTGGGGGCGGCGCCGTCGTGCAGCCTATCCTCCGTCACCACCGCCACACCTAGTGCGCGGGCGGCCCGGGCGGACAGGCCGGTGAAGACCCGGCCATCCAGCCTCGCCTCGCCCGCGCTGGGCACCTCGGCGCCGGACAGCAGGCGGGCCAGCACATCCTGGCCGTTGCCCTCCACCCCGGCGATGCCCAGGATCTCGCCCGGCGCCACGTCGAAGGAAACGCCCCG
>NZ_BACU01000254.1 GCF_000333275.1 Azospirillum sp. B4
GTACGACCCATGGCCAAGGACGGCGATGCCCCCATGTCGGAACACCAGAAAGACACGGTTGGCGGCGTCACATGGGCCAACCAGGGGCTGGGCTACAGCCTGGTGGCCGACGCCCCGCCCCAGACACTGCACCCCCTGGCGGATGAGGCGCGTCGGCAAATCCGGGCGAAGATTTGACACGGTGCCAGAACCAAACCGGGCCTCAGGACTTATAGGGATCGGTTAAGGGCGCGAAACAGCAACCAGGAGGTTGCGTTAAATGGCCGATAGCATCCGGAAGCACATTGAACTGAAGGCCCCGATCCAGCGGGTATGGCGGGCGCTGACCAATCATGAGGAATTCGGCGCGTGGTTCCGGGTGAAGCTGGAGGGTCCGTTCGTCCCGGGCCAGGAGGCGCGCGGGCGCATCACCCACCCGGGCTATGAGCACGTGGTGTGGCGCGCGACCATCGTGGCGATGGAGGAGCCGCGGCTGTTCTCCTTCACCTGGCATCCCTACGCCGTGGATCCGGACAAGGACTATTCGGGGGAGACGCCGACCCTGGTGGAGTTCCGCCTGGAACCGCGCGACACCGGCACCTTGCTGACCATCACGGAAAGCGGCTTCGACACGCTGCCCGATCACCGCCGGGTGGAGGCGCTGCGCATGAATGAGGGTGGCTGGACGGCCCAGGCGTACAACATCCGCGCCCATGTCGACGGCCCCGCTGATGAGTGAGATGCCGGCCACCAGCGCGACGGCGCGCCGCTATCTGGACGCCGTCTCGGCGCAGTGGGACACGCGCCAGGCCGCCTGCGCGCCTTCGTGGAAGGCTAGACCGCCGCCCAGAAGCGCTCGGCCGTGGCCGAGCGGTGCCGCGCCGCGCGGAACAGGCGGATTTCCACCGGGATGGCGTGGGCGCCGCCACCGGCGTCGACCAGTCGCCCGGCCACCAAATCATCGGTGATGAGGGTGGCCGGCAGCCATGCGAGGCCCTGGCCCTCACGCGCCATGGTCTGCAGGGTCGCCGCCAGCGGTGCCGTGAACACCGGTTCCGACGCCACCCTGGGCAGCGCCGCCTTCAGGATACGGGCCAACCCCGACGCCTCGCCGTAGGCCAGCAGGGGCGCCGCCGGACCCCCGTCCAAAACCCAGCGCGGGGCGCCCGTGTCATCGGGCGCGCAGACGGGAACCAGTCGGTCGCGGCCCACCACCTGGCTGTCGAAGGCGCCGGGCGTCAACGCGGTCGCCATGCCGGCATGGGCGTGGCACAGCAGGAAATCGGCGTCGCCGGCCAGCAGGATGCGCTCACAGGCCGCCAGGGTGTCTGAAACCAGGCTCAGGGTGCCCAGCGTCTCCAGCGGCGCCACCGACCGGATCCAGCCGGGAAGGAAGGTGAAGGACAGGGCGTGGGTGGCGGCGATGGTCAGGGTGGCCCCTTCCCGGCCGGCAGCCCTCAGCGCGTCGCGCTGCATCTGGTGCAGGTCGCGGGTCAGGGCGGCCGCCTGGGCGCATACCACCTCCCCGGCGGCGTTCAGGGACACGCCCTGGCCACCGCCGCGTACCACCAGGGCCGTGCCCACCCAGGCCTCCAGCGCCTGGATGCGGCGACTGAACGCCGGCTGGGTGACATGGCGCGCCGCCGCCGCGCGGGAAAAATTGCGATGCTCCGCCAGCGCCGTCAGATCTTCCAGCCAGTTCAATTCCACGGATGATGCCGATCATGCATGAGGTGACTCACTCTTGGCATTGGCCATACGGTCCTTTCCCAGCCTATCCCAGATAAGGATTCAAGCCAAACCTGATGGCGGTCGGCCACCGGCCACACCCGCCCCAAGGCCAGAGGAGTGATGCTCAATGCGCATCGTCGACGTTCGTGAGATCACCCAGCCCATCTCATCGCCCATCCGCAACGCCTATATCGACTTCACCAGGATGACCACCAGCCTGGTGGCGGTGGTCACCGACGTGGTGCGCGACGGCCGGCCGGTGGTCGGCTACGGCTTCAACTCCAATGGCCGCTACGGCCAGGGCGGCCTGATCCGGGAGCGCTTCCGCGAGCGCATCCTGGAGGCGGATCCCAAAAGCCTGCTGGACGATGCCCGCGACAACATCGACCCGGCCAAGGTCTGGGCGGCCATGATGACCAACGAGAAACCCGGCGGGCATGGCGAGCGCTCCGTCGCCGTGGGCACGATCGACATGGCGGTGTGGGACGCCGTGGCCAAGATCGAGGGCAAGCCGCTGTTCCAGTTGCTGGCCGAGCGGCATGGCCGCACCGCCGACCCGCGCATCTTCGTCTACGCCGCTGGCGGCTACTATTACCCGGGCAAGGACACCGGCGCGCTGCGGACGGAGATGCGGGGCTATCTCGACCGCGGCTACACCGTCGTGAAGATGAAGATCGGCGGCGCCCCCATCGCGGAGGATCGCGCCCGCATCGAGGCCGTGCTGGCGGAGATCGGGTCACAGGCCCAACTGGCCGTGGACGCCAACGGCCGCTTCGACCTGGAGACGGCCATCGCCTACGCCAAGATGCTGCGCGACTATCCGCTGTTCTGGTACGAGGAGGCGGGCGACCCATTGGACTACGCCCTGCAGGCCGCACTGTCGGAGTTCTATCCCGGCGCCATGGCGACGGGGGAGAACCTGTTCTCCCACCAGGACGCGCGCAACCTGCTGCGCCACGGCGGCATGCGGCCGGACCGCGACTGGCTGCAGTTCGACTGCGCCCTGTCCTACGGCTTGGTCGAATACCTGCGCACCCTGGACGTTCTGCGCCAGTTCGGCTGGTCGCCCTCGCGCTGCATCCCACACGGCGGGCACCAGATGTCGCTGATGATCGCGGCCGGCCTGGGCTTGGCTGGCAATGAAAGCTACCCCGACCTGTTCCAGCCCTATGGCGGCTTCCCCGACGGCGTGCGGGTGGAGGACGGGCACGTGGTCCTGCCCGAGTTGCCGGGCATCGGCTTCGAGGGCAAGGCCGACCTGATCCGCGTGATGCGCGACCTGGCGGCGTGATCGACCTTGCCCTGGCGGCAGCGAAAGCCGCTACCGGCCTGGCTTTCCGGGTGTCGCCAAAAAAAGTTCAAAAAAGTTTGGGTGCCCGGGAATAAAAGCGGGCGGCCGGCGTCTTATTGGCATCCCCAGCACGGGGAAAAACAAATCCCCCCGACATGATGCCAAATAAAGGAGCGTAAGCCATGAACACCCGGACTCTGTCTGCGTCGATCAGGATCGCCGTCGCCACCGCCCTGATGGGTGCGGCCACCTTCGCCGCCCCCGCCTTCGCGGCACCTGTCACCGCCACCGACACGGCCACCATCCAGCACACCTGCCAGACGACCCTGGGCCTGACCGTCAACGACACCGATTACGCCGCCTGCGTCAGCACCCTCAGCCAGTCACTGGCGGCCGCCATGCCGCATGAGCGCCGGGGTATGCCCACGGACAATGTCGCCTGCGCCGAGGTCGGCCTGATGCCCGGCAGCGCCGGTTACGCCCGCTGCATCGCCAACCTGGACGGCGCGCTGGCGCAGGCCCAGCTTGCCCCGAACTGATCCTCCCTTCGGCCCGCGCCCCCTGGTCCCCAAGGGGCGCGGACGCCGGATCACATCAGCACATGGCCCTTGGGCTGTGGCAGGGGCGGCAGGTCGGCCTCCCCCAACGCCTCGCGCAGGTTGATCTCGATGGTGTCGGCCAGCGCTTCGATGGGCAGAGCGTTGAGCCGGATTCCGAACGGCTCCTCCAGCTCGTCGCCCAGGGTGTCCAGACCGAAGAAGGTGTAGGCGACCAGACCCGTGATGAAGGGCGTGCCCCAGTGCAGCACGTCGGCGAAGCCGAAGGGCAGCAGGAAACAGAACAGATAGGCCGTGCGGTGCAGCAGCAGGGTGTAGCCGAAGGGCACCGGCGTGTTGCGGATGCGCTCACACGCCGCAAGCACCGCCGACAACCGCTCCACCGTGTCGTCCAGCACGGCGTAGCGCATGTCGCTGAGATGCCCGGCGGCCAACAGCTCGGCCAGCACCTGGCCCATCTGCCGCAGCAGGTAATCCGGCCGGTTGCGCGACGCCTCGAACCCCGCCAGCTGGCTGGCCGAGAGGAAACGGCGTGGCTTGGTGACGTCGCCCCCGGGCCGCAAGTGGCAGACGCAGGCGTGGGCGAAAGCCATGGCCAGGCGCAGCAGCTGGCGCCGCGCCGCTTTCGGCTCACCCTCGGTCTCCAGGATCAGCGTCTGGCGGCCGAGGTCGCGCGCGGTGGTGACCAGCAGACCCCAGTCCTTGCGCGCTTCCCACCAGCGGTCGTAGCAGGCGTTGTTGCGGAAGCCCAGGAACACTGACAACGCGATGCCCAACAGGGCGAAGGGCGCGCCGTTGAAGGCGGGCGCCCAGTCGGGATGGGTACCGCGCGCCCAGACCACGCACGCCGACAGGGCGATGATCACCAGCACCTGCGGCAGGATGCGCAGCACGATGGACCCGCGCAGGATGAAGAACAGCCGCAGCAGGCCGGGCCGGTCCCGGACGATCATGGTGCAAAGTCCCGTCGCTATACCGCCGATGGCCGGCGGCCCCCTGGACGATGCCCCCGCCGCCCATTGGACGCCAAAGGGAAATTCAGGCGGCTGCCATGAACGGTTAAGCGCCAACTGATCACGCTGGCTGCACGGCGACAGTCCTAGCCTTAAGGCCTGGGCTGCTGCTGGGTGATGCAGTGGATGCCGCCGCCGCCGCGCACGATGTCCAGCGCCGGCACCTGCACGATCTGGCGATCGGGATAGAGGCGGGAGAACAGCTTGGCCGCCTCCGCGTCCATGGGGTCCTCGAAGGCGGGCAGCACCACGCCGCCGTTGGCCAGGTAGAAGTTGGTGTAGGACAGTGTCAGGCGGACGCCCGCCTGTTCCTGGCGCGCCGGGGTGCGCAGGGTGACGATATCCAATTCCCGCCCCTGGGCGTCGGTGGCCATGGACAGCCGCTCGATATTGTCCTGGAAGGTGTCGAAGTTGGGGTCGTCCGGGTCATCCGTCGTCATGGCCAGCACCAGCCCCGGCCGGATGAAGCAGGCGATCTCATCGATATGGCCGTCGGTCTCATCCTGCTCATACCCCCGGCCCAGCCAGATGATCTGGCGCACGCCCAGGAAGTCGCGCAGGTGGCCCTCGATCTCCCCCCGGGTCAGCCCGGGGTTGCGGTTGGGGTTCAGCAGGCATTCCTCGGTGGTGATCAGCGTGCCCTCGCCATCCACATGGAAGGACCCACCCTCCATGATCAGCGGCGCCTTGAAGCGGGGAAGTCCCAAGCCCTTCAGCACCTCCGCCGCCACGTGGGTGTCGGCGTCGAAATCATCGTAGTTGCGGCCCCAGGCGTTGAAATCCCAATCCACGCCGCCAATGCCGCCCTTGCCGTCGATGACGAAGCTGGGGCCGTTGTCCCGAATCCAGCTATCCGACAGGGGCACGGGAATGACGCTGACCGGCGATCCCCCGCACAGGACGGAGGCTTCCGCCACCTCCCCCGGCGGCGCCACGATGGTCACCGGCTCGAACTGGGCGATGGCCTTGGCCACGCCGGCATAGGCCCGGCGGGCGGCGTCCAGCCCGTTGGGAAAGGTCTCCGCCCGGTGGGGCCACGCCATCCAGCAGCGGTCGTGCGGGTGCCACTCGCCGGGCATGACGAAGCCCGCCGCAGCGAGGGAACCGGGGGTGTAGGTCATGGGCGTCCGCTCCTCCACCACCCAGGGTCAGGGTGGCTGAAAAGAATAGTATTCCGCCTGGGTTACAGGCTGGCAATCAGCGCTTTGGATGAGAGGGCTAGACCCGTCCCGCCTGGCTTTCCTCACGCTCGCGGATGCGGGCGCGTCTCGCTTCCAGGAAGCCGGCCAGGCCGATGCCGGTGGCGACCACCGCCACCACGATGGTGGCCAGGGCGTTGATCTCCGGCTTGAGCCCCAGGCGGATGGAGGAGAAGACGATCATCGGTAGGGTGGTGGAGCCGGGGCCCGAGACGAAGCTGGTGATGACCAGGTCGTCCAGCGACAGGGTGAAGGCCAGCAGCCAGCCCGAGACGATGGCGGGGGCGATGATGGGCAGGGTGATGACGAAGAACACCTTGGCCGGCCGGGCCCCCAGATCCATCGCCGCCTCCTCCAGCGAGGCGTCCATGCTGACCAGGCGCGACTGGATGACCACCGCCACGAATGACATGGTAAAGGTGACGTGGGCCAGGATGATGGTCAGCACCCCGCGCCCGGCGGGCCAGCCGATCAGCTGTTCCGCGCTGACGAACAACAGCAGCAGCGCCAGGCCCATGATCACCTCAGGCATCACCAGAGGCGCGGAGATCATGCCGGCGAACAGGGCGCGGCCGCGGAAGGCGCCGAAGCGGGCCAGCATCATGCCCGCCAGCGTGCCCAGGACCACGGCACCACAGGCGGTGGCGAAGGCGATGCGCAGCGACAGCCACGCCGCCTCCAGCATCTGCCCGTCCTCGATCAGCTCATGGTACCAGCGCAGGGAAAAGCCGGTCCAGACGGTCAGCGAGCGGTTGTCGTTGAAGGAATAGGCGACCAGCAGCAGGATAGGCAGGTAGAGGAA
>NZ_BACU01000253.1 GCF_000333275.1 Azospirillum sp. B4
TGCTGCCTTCTTTTCGGGATGGCGTGTTCCAGAGCATGGCGGCCTGGCGCGCCCGCCGCTGACGGCGGGACCCGGGCCTGGAAGGGGATGCGGTCATGAAGGACATGATGCTGCTGATCGAACCGCTGATCCCCCCGCTGCGGCGCTATGCCCGGGCGTTGGTGAAGGATCACGCGGCTGCCGACGACCTGGTGCAGGACTGCCTGGAACGGGCCATAACCCGCTGGCACCAGCGCCGGGCGGACGGTGACGCGCGGACCTGGCTGTTCACCATCCTGCACAACCTGGCCGTCAGCCAGATGCGCCAGAACAAGCGGCGCGGCGGCCATGTGGCCCTGGACGACGGGACGATTGAGCCCATGATCGCCCGGCCGGCCACGCAGGAGGATGCCCTGCACCACGCCGACGTGATGCGCGCCCTGGACACCCTGCCGGAGGAGCAGCGCAGCGTGCTGCTGCTGGTGGCGGTGGAAGACCTGACCTACGCCGAGGCGGCACGGGTGCTGGACATCCCCATCGGCACCGTCATGTCCCGCCTGGCCCGGGCGCGGGAGAAGCTGTCACAGAAGATGGACGGGGCGGCCGCCGCGCCGAATGCCAGTGTAGGCGCCACCATCCACCGCCCCGTTTTTGGCGGATCGCTTTTCAGGAGAGTGAAATGAACGCGGGTCGCCCCATCACCGAGGAGGACTTGCAGGCCTACGTCGACCGTGCGCTGGACGCCGGCCGCCGGGCGGAGGTGGAGGAATATTTGGCCACCCATCCCGACGCCGCTCAGCGGGTGACTGTGTACGCCGCGCAGCGAGAGGCCCTGCGCGCGGCACTCGCCCCCATCGTGGAGGAGCCGGTGCCCGACCGCCTGAATCTGGCCCACCTGATCGAGACGCGGCGGGACCGCCGGGCGCGCCCCT
>NZ_BACU01000252.1 GCF_000333275.1 Azospirillum sp. B4
CATAGAACAGCGGCACGAAGACCAGCGCCTGGGTGACATAGCAGGTCAGGCTCATGCGCCCGAAGGAGGCGAGTGCCCGCAGCGGCGCCAGGGCCTGGATGCGGGGATACAGCAGGACGAAGCCGCTGGCCCAGATGGCCATCTGCGCCAGGCCGCAATAGGCGTTGGCCAGGTTGGTCACCTCGTAGGCCGTCATGGCCGGCAGGCCGGCGCCCTCCGCCAGGCGCTTCAGGGGATACAGCACGGCGAAGGCCAGCGCGCCGCTGGCCAGGATGCCTTGCAACAACCGGCGATGCCGCGCGGCATTCTCCAGGATGTGATTGCGGCCGACCACCAGGCCCACCAGGAACAGCCCCATCATCTGCAGGTAGCGGCCGGTCTCGATGGTCCAGAAGGTGCGGGCCAGCACGCCTTGCCACAGGTTGGCCTTCACCACGTCCCAGAAGCCGCCGTTGGCGTAGATGGGCATCAGACCCTCGTACACCGTCCAGTGGAAGGGGACGGCCGGTGTGGGGGCGGTGCCGCTCAGCAGGCCCGCCACCAGCCACAGGGTGGGCGGCTGGATCAGCAGCACGGCCGCCAGGGCCAGCAGCGCCCGGTCGCCCAGCCGGTGCAGCAGCACCAGCGGCGTGCCCATGATGGCCAGGATGGTGAGGATATCGCCGCAGTAAATCAGGCCGTGGAGATAACCGATGCCGAACAGCACCGCCAGGCGCCACAGGAAGCGGGCGGACGCGCTGCCCTCCCGCCGCGACCAGCTGCCCAGGATCAAGGAGAAGCTGATGCCGAACATCAGGGCGAAGATGCCGTAGGCCTTGCCCGCGAACAGGAAGAAGGCGGTGTCGTGGGCCGCGGTGTCGAACGGCTTCAGCCAAGCCGGCGGTACGGCCGCGTCGCTCAGGAAATCGAAGTGCTCGATGGTGTGAAGCAGGAACAGGCCCACCAGCGCCGTTCCCCGCAGGGCGTCGATGACGGTGATGCGGCCGCTGGATTCCCTCTCCGCCTTCGATGCGCTCATATCCAGCCGCCCCATTGTTCTTATTCCCCATCCGGCCATCAACCGGCGGCGGTCATGCTGCCACCGGCCGGTCGGCGCGGCAATGGCGGTTGATGAAATCGCGGTGGGTGGGCATGCCATCGGCCATGTGCCGGATGGCCTGGCGGATGCGGGCCAGACGGGCCGCCACCTCGGCGTCCGGCAACACATCGGCCACGGGGTCGTAGGACCGCGGCCACACCCCTTGCCCCAGGAAGACGGCCAGCCAGCTGGGCTCCACGAACAGCTGGTCGTCGAAGCGGGCGACGCGGCCCCGGGCGCGGAACAGATCCATCTTATGGCGCAGCGCGTCGGGGATCTCCATGGTGCGGCAGTGGTTCCACAGGGGGGAATCGTCCCGCTCCACCGCGTGGTAGTGCAGCACCAGGAAATCGCGGATTTGCTCGTATTCGATATTGGTCAGGCGGTTGTATTCATCCACCGTCGCTTGTTCGAAACCATCACGGGGCAGCAGCGACACCATGCGGAACAAGCCGCTCTGCACCAGGTGGATGCTGGTGGACTCCAGCGGCTCCATGAAGCCGGCAGCCAGGCCCAGGGCGACACAGTTCTTGGTCCAGGAATTCCTGCGGCGGCCGGTGGTGAAGCGCAGGGGGCGGGGATCGGCCAGGGGCTTGCCGTCCAGGTTGGCCAGCAGGGTGGCCGCCGCCTCGTCATCGCTGATGAAGCGGCTGCAATAGACGTAGCCGTTGCCGATGCGGTGCTGCAGCGGGATGCGCCACTGCCAGCCGGCCGCCCGGGCGGTGGAACGGGTGTAGGGTGTCAATTCCGCCACGCCTTCGCAGGGCACGGCCATGGCGCGGTCGCAAGGCAACCAGTGCGACCAGTCCTCATACTCGGCCTTCAACGTCTGCCCGATCAGCAGGCCGCGGAAGCCGGAGCAATCGATGAATAGGTCGCCGGTCACGCGGGTGCCATTCTCCAGCAGCAGGCTTTCGATGAAACCGTCGGTGGCGCGCCGCGCCACCTCCACGATCTTGCCCTCGGTGCGCTTCACGCCGCTACGCTCGGCCAAGTCCCGCAGGTAGCGGGCATAGAGGGCGGCGTCGAAATGATAGGCGTAGGCGATGGTCGGCGTACCGGGGCGGGCGTCGGGCGCCGTAGGCTGGAACTTGCCCTGGCGCGCCGCGACGGTGGAGGGGGAATAATCGCCGATGTCGCTGGTGTCGCCCCTCTCCCGCTGGCGCAGCCAGTAATGGTGAAAGGATACGGCGTCGATGGTGTGGCCATGCGGGCCGAAGGGGTGGAAATAGCGGTGGTTCAGGCGAGTCCAGTTCACGAACTCGATGCCCAGTTTGAAGGTCGCCTGTGTCTTGCGGACGAAGTCGATCTCATCGATGCCCAGCATGTGGTTCAGGAACTGGATGGGGGGTATCGTGGCCTCACCCACGCCGACGATGCCGATCTCCTCCGACTCCACCAATTCGATGGCGCCGTAGCGGCCCTTCAGCACACGGGCCAGGACCGCGGCGGCCATCCAGCCGGCGGTGCCCCCGCCCACGATCACGATCTTGCGCCCACTCGGCGTGTGTTGGTTCCGCATCGTTTCGGCCATGGTCCTCGCTCCCCGACGATAAGGATCGGCGGTCTTGTCGCCGCCTGGTCCGCCATCACCTTACGGTAGTGGCGGCCGGTAAAAAAAAGAAGGCCCCGCCTTCCCAGCGGCAAGCGGGAAAGACAGGGCCAGATGGCGGACTCCCCAGGAGAAAGCGTTACAGGGAGCCGCGGATGACGAAAGCGTAGCGCCGGTCGGCATCAACCCAGTTGTGATAGGTCAGGTGGCCCGGATAGCCGACCAGGATGCGGGTCTGCGCATCGGTCAGGTTGGCCGCCTCCACGCCCACCTTCAGGTAGCTGTTGACGGTGTAGAAGAAGGACGCGTCCAACTGGCCGTAATCATCGGACCAGGCCGGGATGTTGATATTGGCCGCCGACGTGGTCAGCAGATAGCGTTGACGCCAGTTGTAGGCCAGGCGGAACTCGAACGGGCCCTTTTGGTAGATGCCGGCGAGGTTGTAGCTCCACTTCGACATGCCTTCCAGGGGCAGGCTGGTGTTGGTCGGCGCGGCGTTGGTGACCTGGGTGGCGTCGTATGGGTTGGCCGCCGCGTTGCGGCCGCCTTCGCTCTGCACGAAGGTGACGTTGCCCTGGAAGCCCAAGCCGCTGAGGAAGCCCGGCAGAAAGTCGTAGAACTGGGTATAGCCGAACTCGAAGCCCTTTACACTGCCCTGGCCGGCATTATAGGGCTGCACCACCAGCACGTTCTTGGTGACGCCGTTGTTGGTGAACGAGACGTTCTGGGGCGACGTGGTGATGAAGTCGAAAACGTCCTTGTTGAACACGCCCGCCGTGATGCTGCCCGTTGGGGCGAAGTACCATTCGATGGAGGTGTCGAACTGGTTGGACCGCATCGGCTTCAGGTTCGGGTTACCGGCATAGCCCGTCCACTGATAGATGCAGTTGCCGGTGGCGCCGCTGCCCAGGCTCTGGCAGACGCCATTGCCATCCAACAGGCCGGCTGTCGCGCCGATGTTCAGCGACGGCTGAAGCTGTGAGAAGTCGGGACGCACGATGGATTGCGCGAAGGCGAAGCGCCATTGCAGGTTGTCCTGCAGTTTCAGGCGCAAGTTCACGCTGGGCAGCACGTCGGTGTAGTTGCGGCCGCCGCTGATGACGCTGCGGGCACCATTGGCAAACGCCAGATCCGACGACGGCGCCCCGTTGATGTTGGTGACGGTCACGAAATTGGCGGCGCCCACGCCCTTGGCATCGGTGTTGACGATGCGGAAGCCGACGTTGCCGTCGAACGCCTTGTTGCCACCGAAGAAGGGCACGTCATGCTCGAAACGCACCAAGGCGTATCCGGCCGTGGTCTCTTCGGTCTGGGTGTTCACGCCGGCACCGCCGCCGGTGATGGCGTTGTAGTCGCCGTTGAAGGGGATCCAGTTGCCGTAGGAGTCCGCCGCCGACAAGGCCTTCAACTGGGCCGCGACGCCGTTGTAGAAGCCCTTGCTCAACGAGGCGCTGGGAATGATGAACTGCGTCGGCACGGATATGCCGCCACGGTAGAAATTCTGCAACGGCCACTGGCTGGCCGACGAGGCGCCGGGTGTGGTCTGGTTCAGTGTCTGGATGCCGTTGGCACCCCAGCTCTGCACCACGCCACCCCAGTTGTAGTTGGTTTCACGGGTGATGGACTTGCGATCGGTGTGGCGGACGCCGAAGCGGAAGGACTTCAGCCAGTCGCTTTCATCGAAGCTGTATTCGGCGTCCAGGCGCTCCGCCCACTCATGCGCCTCGTTGTTGTTATGATAGTCCATCGCCGCGTTGTAGTAGTAGTTCGCGGGATTGGAGATGAAGCTGGTGTTGGCCGGAATGCTGATGGTCGGCAGGCCACTGCCGTTCAGTGTCAGGGTGGCGGCATTCAGGGGTGAGGTCAGGGCCTCGAAAACCGTGAAGTCCAGCTGCTTGCTGGTGGCGTCGATGTACTGGACGTCGCCGGTGATGTTCCAGTTCTTGGTCGGCGTCCACTTCATGTGCAAGGAATAGTCGGACGTGACCGACTCCTTGATGTCATAGCGGCTGTCGATGACGTCAGGATTGTTGGTGGTGCCGCCCACCGTGTCGGCGATGGTGCCGGAAATGAAGTTGCCCTGGGCGTCGTATTTGAAGCTGGTGCCGGCGGCGGGACCGTTGCCGGTGCCGGAGTCCAGGCCGATGGCGTTCTCCAGCGACTCCTCGGTCGCTTCCGACCGGATATACTGGGCCGTGAATTCCAGGTCGCTATTGGGGCGCCACTGCAGAGCACCGACAATGCCCTTGCGCTCACGGGTGAATTCCAGGCTGCGATAGCCCAAGCCGGTGGGGACGTAGACGGTCTGGCCAGGCACCAGGTCGGTGCGGGCTTGGAAGGGATTGACCGAAACCGTGTCGGTGCGGCTGGCGAACTTGCCGTCAGCCACGTCGATCAGCACGCCCACTTCACCGATGCCGGTGTTCCAGCGGTCGCTGTACAGGGCGGAACCGGACGGCTTGCCCTTGCCCACCAGGTCGCCATAGCTGTAGTCGGCGGAGTAGGCGATGATGCGTTCTTCGCTGTCGAAGGGCAGGCGGGTGCGCAGGTTGATGGTGCCGCCTATGCCGCCCTCGACCAAGTCAGCCGAGGGGTTCTTGTAGACGTCGACGCCGGCCATCAGCTCCGCCGGGATATCGGCGAAGCTCAGTGTGCGTCCGCTCTTGGCCGAGAAGCTGTCGCGGCCGTTGAACTCGCCACGCACCCAGCTAAGGCCGCGGACCTGGACGCCGTCACCTTCCACCGAGATGCGGTCCGCGTCACGCGGGTCGGGCGTGCGCTGGATGGTGATGCCGGAGATGCGCTGCAGGGCCTCCGTCACGCTACGGTCGGGCAGGGCGCCGATATCCGTGGCGGTGATGGAATCCACCATCTGTTCCGAGTTCTGCTTGATGGCCTGCGAGCTTTGGATGCTCTTGCGAAGGCCGGTGACGACGATTTCCTGCAAATCGTCGTCGGCCGCGGCGGGGGCGGTTTGTGCATATGCGAAAGAGGTGGCGGACAGCGTGCCAATGGTCAGTGCGGAGGCGCCGGCCAGCATAAGACTACGATACGAGCGTCGAGTGCGACTCATCGCGTTTCCCTTCCCTGATTTATATTATTCCACAGCAGAACTGTGGGTCTTTTTGCCAAGGCGCCGCTCTCCGGCGTCAGCCCGTGGTCATATAAATCCATATGGGACTTCTTGCGGGCGCGCAACCAAAGAATGTTAGCGGTCCCATCAAAAATGGTAGCGCTCCTTTACACAAAATTAGGATTCAGTCCCCGAATGAAATAACCAAACGCTCCATTGCGTATCGATTATTAAAAAAGTGCATTGAAATCCGGAGCATAACGGCCCGTCACACCGGGCCCACTCCATCCCGGGTGGAGTGTTGCGCGGATGTCGCTGTTGACGACAAAGAGAAGCGCGCCGGCGGGCTGGATGCAGTGCCGTGAACCTCACAAGGGGCTACGTCCGTATGCCGGGCCTCCTGGTCGGATTTTTCAGACAAGAGGTGGAACCGCCGGTGCCCGCGTGGCCGGCGGTTTATCAGACATATGCAAGGAGGGGGCTGGTGGCGGATTCGTCAGCGCGACAGTCCGGCCATGCCCCCCAGCAGGTTGGCCCGGGCGGGGGCCATGCCGCGGGGGCGCAGGCCATGGTGGTAGATCTGGCGCACCAGGTCCCGATGCCGGGGCAGGGCTGCCAGCGCCTGGTCGGTGTTGGCGCGGATGGCGGCGAATTGGCGGCACGCCTCCTCCCTGTGGCGGAAGGCGCCGGCCTTGGCGCTGAGATCGGTTTGATAGCCCATGCCGTAGAGCACGAACTGCCAGCTGGCCTCGCTGAAGGTGTCGAGGTTGAGGTCGAAGTCCAGCCCCTCTGGCGGGCGGTGGCGCCAGCGGTCCAGCAGGTCGTGCAGGGTGTCGGGGATGGTGGCGGCGTCGGTATTGTCGCGCCAGAAGGCGGTGTCGGTGCGCCGGGTCAGGCAGTAGTGCAGCTTCAGGAAATCCAGCGCGCGCTCATAGCGCTGGTTCATGATGTGGTTGAACTGCCGCGCCGCCGTGGCCATGTCGCCCGCCCAGGGGAACAGGCTGGTCAGCAGCACGGCCGCCACCTCCACCATGACGATGCCGGTCGACTCCAGCGGCTCGAAGAAGCCGTTGGCCAGTCCCACGGCCACGCAGTTGCGCACCCAGGGTTCCGGACGATAGCCCGCCTCGAACCGGAAGGCGCGGGCCGTCTTGCCCTCCGCCGCCGGGCCGATGTAGTCGCGCAGCACCTGTTCGGCCCGCGTGTCGTCGGTATGGTCGGAGGAATAGACGTGGCCGATGCCCCGCCGGCTCTCCAGCCCGATGTCCCAGGTCCAGCCCGCCTCATGGGCGGTGGACACGGTGTAGCTGGCGATGGGCGCGTCCGGCTGGTCGTAGGGCACCTGGAGCGCCACGGCGCGATCGCAGAACAACCACTGGCGACAGGACCGGTAAGGCGATTTCAACGCCTGGCCGATCAGCTGGGCATGGAAGCCGGTGCAATCGATGTAGAGGTCGGCCGTCAGCGTGCCGTGTTCCCGCGTGACCAGGCCGGCGACGGCGCCCGTCTCGTCCAGGGGGACGGCGTCCACCGTGTCGATCACATGCCGCACGCCCAGGTCGATGGCCACGACACGCAGCAGGCGGGCGAACCGGACGGCGTCGAAGTGATAGGCGTGGTTCAGCGGGGCGGCGTAGTCATCATCGCCCGACCGCTTGGGCGCCAGGGCGGCGTCGGCCACGCGCTTCTGCACCGTCAGCGCCTCATCCAGGGGCGTATCGCCAGCGCAGCCCAGCAGCCAGTAGGGCAGCAGGTCCAGGTCCTGGCGGGAGATGGCGGACTGGAAGGGATGGAAATAGTGGTCGCGCTGGCCTGAGCCTGGCGCGTGCTGCCAGTGGTCGAAGCGGATGCCTTGCTTGAAGGTGGCCTCGCTCTCGCGCATGAACACGGACTCGTCGATGCCGATGCGGCGCAAGGTGCGCTGGATGCTGGGGAAGGTGCCTTCGCCCACGCCCAGGATACCGATGTCGGCCGATTCCACCAGGGTCAGGCGCGCCCCGCCCGGTTGCGCCGCCGCCAGGGTGCGGGCGAGATAGGCGGCGGTCAGCCAGCCGGCGGTGCCGCCGCCGACGATCAGGACGTCCTTGACCGGCGTGTTTCCGGGGGTGGTCGTGGTCGCGGTGTCGGCCATGGGATGCATCCTTTTGATAACGGGAAACCCCCGGCCTGCGACAGGCCGGGGGTCCGGTACTCAAACGCGGCTGATCGGCGTTGGCCGGTCAGTAGGTGAAGCGTACCACCGCGCTGTAGCGGCGGTCGGCCACGAACCAGCTGCGGCCATACTGCTGGTCGCCGAAGCCCATCAGCGTCTTGGTGACACTGTTGGTCAGGTTCTGGCCTTCGATGGTCAGGGTGACATAGTCATTGAAGGTGTAGGCGATGGACGCATCCAGCTGACCAAAGCTGTCCGAGAAGACGGGCAGGTTGTAGGTGACCGTCTGGCCGGCGGCGTTGGTGTAGGTGCCGTTGGTGCCGTTGGCGGTCGGGGTCAGCAGGTACTTGCTGCGCCAAGTATAGGCCAGGCGGGCTGAGATCGGGCCTTTCTCATACATGCCGGTGATGTTGTAGTTGTACTTCGACAGCAGGTCCACCGGCAGGCCGGTGATGCGGTTGCCCAACATATCGTAGGACAGGTCGCCGGGGCTGCGGCTGTTGATGTAGGTGAAGTTGGCGTCGATGCCCAGCCCATCGAACGGCTGCGGCAGGAAGCTGAAGAACTTCTGCACGCCGATTTCGGCGCCCTTCACGTAGGCGGGCGAGGCGTTGAAGTAGCCGCTCGATGCCGCCGTCATCGTCTGGACCACCCCACCCGGCAGGGCGAAGGGCACATCCACCGACGTCACGCCGTAGGAGATGTAGTCCTTGATTTGCTTATAGAAGCCCGCGACGTGGAACTGGCCGTCCGGCATGTACCATTCGGCCGAAACGTCCAGGTTGTTGGCCAACTGCGGCTTCAGGTTCGGGTTGCCCGCTGTCGCGGTGGCGCCGGTGATCACATGGTTGCTGTTGGTGGTCAGGCTCAATGACCCCGAGGCGTTCAGGGCGCTGAAGCTGGGATTGGTCATCGACTGGTAGGCGGCGAAGCGCAGGTGCACGTCGTCGCGCGGCATGAACTGGATGTTGAACGAGGGCAGGGCCATCAGGCTGTTGTGGCCGCCGCCGTTGGCGGTGTAACCACCCGGCAGTTCGCCCGAGGCGCCGTTGAAGAACACGGTGCCGGTCGGCTGCTGGATGGAGCCGTTGCTGGTGTTCTCGTTGTTGACGATACGGACACCGAAGTTGCCGTTCATCTTCCAACCGAACAGGTTGTCGTCACCGAACCGCGTCATGATGTAGGCGGACTCGGTACGCGTCTTGGTGTGCGACACCGTGGCCGGGGTGAAGGCCACCGGCTGGGTGTTGTCGCCGGGCAGGCCATAGGTCTGGTGGATGGCCGTCAGGTTTTCCGGATAGCCTTCGGCCAGGGCCCAGGACGGGAAGACGGCTGCGCTGGGCAGCCCGGTGGCGCCCCGGAAGAAGTTGCTGAATCCGCTGACGGTGACGTCACCGGCGGCGGCGTTGCTCAGGTACTTGAAGGTCGACGGGTCGTTGAACGACGGCGTCAGGCCCACCCAGTTGTAGGTGGAGACGTTGTCCTTCTCCGTCCGGTCGGCGAAGCGGGCGCCGACCTTGATGGCGCGCAGGAAGCCGGACTCGGAAACCTTGTATTCCGCGTCGCCCGACCACGCCAGCTCACGGCCAATGTGGTTCTCAAGGTGATCCATGGTCGCGTACCAGATGGTGCGCGCCGGGTCGGCGACCTGCGACGGGTTGCTGACCTTGATGGACGGCAGGTCGCCGGTCAGGTCGATGGCGTAGCTGGGCACCGAAACCTGGGAGAACAGGTCGATGCGCTGCTGCTGTGACTGGGAGATGGCGTACTGGAAGTCGGTGTTGATGGTCCAGTTCGACGTCGGCGTCCACTTCATGCCCTGGGACAGGTCGGTGGTGACGTTGTGCTGGTTGGTCAGGCCCGGGTTGACGGTGGCCAGGCTGCCGCCCGACTCATTGCCGATCTGCAGCGGGTCCCAGCCGGTGGAGCTGAGGTTGTTCGACGTCAGCAGGCCGCCCGACGGGCTGAAGGTGCTGGTGCTGCCCGGGGCCACGTTGACGGCGTTACCGCCGGTGTTGTACACGCCGGCCTCGGTCGACTTGCTCCAGTAATCGGAGCGGAAGCCCGTCTGATAGAAAGTCAGGTCGGGGTTGGGCGACCACTGCAGCGCCTCATAGGCGCCCAGGCGCTTGCGGTCGAAGTTGCCCGACCGCCAGTCGAAGCCGCCCGGAACGTAGACGTTCTGGCCGTTGAAGGTCTGGGGGAAGTAGGGCTCGACCTGGATGGTGTCGTGGCGGGTGCTGATGTCGCTGTAGGCGACGTCGAACATGGCGCCGATCTCGCCGATGCTGGTCTGCCAGCGGTTGGCGTACAGCACCGAGGCGTTGGGCTTCGTCTGTTCGATGAAGTCGCCGTAGTTGGCGCCGATCGAGCCGCTGATCGTCTCCTTGTTGTAATCGAAGGGCATCTTGGTGCGCAGGTTGACCGACCCGCCGATGCCGCCCTCGATGACGTCGGGAGAGCCGCTCTTCAGTACGTCGATGCCGGCCAGCAGCTCCGGCGGCACGTCCTCGAACAGCAGCGCGCGGCCGCCGTTGGCGCTGAAGGCCTCACGGCCGTTCAGGGTGCTGCTGACCTGGGAAAGGCCGCGCACGGTGACGCCGGAGCCTTCCACCGAATAGTGGTCGGGGTCGCCCACGGCGGCGAAGTGGGTGATGGACACGCCGGGAACGCGCTGCAGCACTTCCGTCACGCTGTTGTCCGGCAGCTTGCCGGCGTCGTCGGCGGAGATGCTGTCCAGGATCATGTCCGCGGCGGCCTTGCGCTTGGACGCGTCGGACACGGCGAAGCGCTGGCCGGTGACCACGATCTCCTGCAGGTCGTCGTCCGCGGCGGCGGCTTGGGCCTGGGCGACGGAGGCGGCGGTGAGGGCGCCGAGAACCAGCACGGACGCGCCGGCCAGCACGAAGGAACGATAGGAATTCTGGGGCCAACTCATGGCGTTTCCCTTCCCTGGATTTATCTTATCCGCATGGGCCGGAGCCCACGCGCCATTCGCCCGGCGCGCCGTTGTTTAGTGCGTCACGCCGTAGTCATATAAATGCATATGGAGATTCATGCGGACCTGCAACGGCAGAATGGTAGCGCTCACATGAAAATTGTTACCGGTCCCTTTCCTTGCGCCGTTATTTTCCATTTTTCTTAATATTTTCAATGGTTTCAACTGAAGGTATGTGTTGCGGATGTGGCACAGGTGGCAATTTCAAAGGGTTCCCCACGCATCAGACCCCATCATCGCAATGACCGAAAACGCGGTACGTTCTGACCGCGTGCCTAGGGAGGGATATCTTATATATCCATGTTTTTATTGAGTTATCTCGGCAGCGCTCGCCCCATCCGCCCGAATTTCCCTGTTGATGCCCTTGCGGCGCAGACCCGGCCTCAAGCGACGCGTGCGAGGGCGGGGCTGGAGGCTGGGGTCTTATAGTCGACACGCATAGATGGCAATAAATTTTCGAGAGACGACTTAGCACATTTGTCGTGTCTCGCAGCCATTCTTGCCACATATCCCCGCAATATTGAATTATATTAAAGTATTTGCAGTGATGTTTTCTGGACCTCTCAATAAAAAATGTGACCGGTATCATAAAAGACTTGCGTCGCTCCCAAATCCCGTAAATATGACAATTGCTACCGACTGCGACATGAAACCCCGCTGAAGCGTGGGGGCTGGCGGAGCCCGTTTTGTTCCGGCCGTTTTGCTTGGCCGGGCTTAAGGAAATCTGGAGGGAGGTTAGTCATGGCCAAGTGTGTGGGCCGGCAGCCGTATGGGCTGCTGGGTGGGGTTTCTTTGTTCGCGATCCTGGTCACCGCGACCATTTGTCCGGCTTGGGCCCAGCAGGCGGTCCCGGCGCAGGAAGCGGATGACGGCTTGACCGAGATCGTGGTCACGGGCCTGCGCAAATCGGTGGAGGCCGCCGCCGCGCGCAAGGAAAAGGCCGAGCAGATCATCGACAGCATCGTGGCCGACGACATCGGCAAGCTGCCGGATGCCAGCGTGACCGAGGTGCTGCAGCGCATCTCCGGCGTCACCATCAGCCATTACGCCACCGCCAACGATCCGGATCATTATTCGGCGGAAGGCAGCGGCGTGGCCATCCGTGGCCTGAGCCAGGTGAACAGCCTGTTGAACGGCCATGAGAGCTTCAGCGCCAACAATGGTCGGGCGTTGAGCTTCGAGGACGTGCCACCGGAACTGATGGCCGCCGTCGATGTCTACAAGAGTCAGTCCGCCAACCTGATCGAAGGCGGCATCGGCGGCACGGTCGACCTGCGCACCCACATGCCCTTCGACTTCGATGGGCAGAAGATCGCCGGCAGCATCAAGGGCAACTATGGCGACTTCGCCAAGACGGCGAACCCCGAGGGCTCGCTGATGTACAGCAACACGTGGGAAACGCCCTATGGCCG
>NZ_BACU01000251.1 GCF_000333275.1 Azospirillum sp. B4
TGGGTGGGATCTCGTCCGCCTCCACCGCGTCGCCGGCGATGACGTGGACGGAGATGGTGCCGGCCTTGCGCACCAGTTCATGCACCACCGAGCCGTGCACGATCTCGAACCAGCGGGACCGTTCCGACTTGCCGATGATGATGTGGGTGAAGTTGTTGGCGCGGGCGTAGGCCAGCACATCGGCGGCGATGGTACGGCCGGGCACGGTGATGGCCTCGCCGCCCAGTTGCTCCGCCAGGCGCAGGGTGTCGGCGACGCGGTCGCGCGCGGCCTCGCCCAGGCGCTGGGTGCGCGCGGTCTCGACATACAAGGCGGTGAACCGGGTCTTCAGCCGGTCGGCCAGACGCTTGGCGTAACGCACCAGGCCGCCGGCCGTCCTGTCCTCAGACACGCAGACCAGCACACGGTCCCCCGCCGCCCAGGGGCCCTGGATGGCGTGACGCTGCATGTAGGACAGCATCTGGTCGTCCACCCGCTGCGCCGTCCGCCGCAGCGCCAGTTCGCGCAGCGCCGTCAGGTTGCCGGGGGAGAAATAGTGCTTCAGCGCCCGTTGCGCCTGTTCACGGATATAGACCTTGCCCTCGTTCAGGCGCTTGATCAGGTCCTGCGGCGGCAGGTCGATGACCTCGATCTCATCCGCCATCTCCAGCACGCTGTCGGGCACCGTCTCACGCACGCGGATGCGGGTGATCTGCGCCACCACGTCGTTCAGGCTTTCCACGTGCTGGATGTTAAGGGTGGTCAGCACGTCGATGCCG
>NZ_BACU01000250.1 GCF_000333275.1 Azospirillum sp. B4
CCATGCACATCGCCGCCGCCCGTCCGGAAGCCCTGGACATCGCCGACGTCGACACCGCCGCCCTCGATCGCGAGCGCAACGTGCTGGCCGACCAGGCCCGCGCCTCCGGCAAGGCCGAAGAGATCATCGCCAAGATGGTCGAAGGCCGCCTGCGCAAGTACTACGAGGAAGTGGTGCTGCTGGAGCAGACCTACGTCATCGACCAGGAGACCAAGATCCGTAAGGTGGTCGAGAATGCCGCCAAGACGGTTGGCGCCCCGGTGAAGCTGACCGGCTTCGTCCGCTTCGTGCTGGGCGACGGCATCGAGAAGGAAGAGAGCGATTTCGCGGCCGAAGTGGCCTCGATGGCGCGCTAAGCCTTACCGGCAGTGTGTTTTGAACCCGGCGCGTCCAGCGATGGACGCGCCGGTTTCTTGAGGGCGTCCGCCATTCGCGGCCGGCGCCGTCCCGCCGCCCACGCCTTGCGCCATTTCGGTGTCAATTCCGGGCGGCGATGTTTCTGATAGTCCCTGATGATAGAGTGGCCGCCAGCACCATCACCGGCGTCGCCATTCCCCGTGTGTCCTTCGAGTCCGCTCCGGCTTCGGGCTCCACCGTG
>NZ_BACU01000249.1 GCF_000333275.1 Azospirillum sp. B4
CAACGCCATAGACCACGGCATCGAGCCGGCGGCGGAGCGGGCGGCCTTGCCAAAGCCGGCGCGGGCGCGGATCGGTCTGGTGGCCCGGCGTGACGACGACCAGGTGGTGATCGAGGTGACCGACGACGGCCGGGGCATGGATCCGGCCCGCATCCGGCAGGTGGCGGCGGAACGGGGCCTCATGCCTGCCCGCGTGCTGGATACCCTGCCGGATGAGCAGGTGCTGGACCTGGTGTTCCGCCCCGGCTTCTCCACCGCGGCGGCCGTGACCGACTTGTCAGGACGCGGGGTGGGCATGGACGCGGTGCGCGCTGCCGTGGCCCGCCTGGGGGGCAGCGTTGGCATCGACAGCGAACCTGGCGTGGGCACGACGGTTCGCCTGATCCTGCCCCTGAAGCTGGTGTTGACCAAGGTGATGGTGGTGTCCGTGGGCGGGGAGCGGTATGGCATCCCCATGGACGGCGTGGTGGAGACGGCGCGTGTCGACCAGGCCCGCGTCCAGCCCATTCGCGCCGGCCGTGCCTTCGTGCTGCGCGATAGGGCGGTGCCCCTGCTGGCCTTGGCCGATCTGCTGGGACTGCCGTCAGGAACAACCGGGGGCGAGAGGGTGCGGCGGGCGGTGGTGATGCGCATGGGTGCCGATCTGGTGGCGGTGGAGGTCGACGCCTTCGTTGGCCGGCGGGATGTTGTGCTGCGCCCGCTGACGGGGCTGCTGTCCATCATGCCGGGCCTGGCGGGCACAACTCTTTTGGGGGATGGCCACCTGCTGATGGTGCTGGACGTCCCCGGCCTGATCGCCGCCGCGGCGACACCGGGGGAGGATTGACCCATGGCGGTGGTCACGGAAAAAAATCTGATCCGTCTGGAGGGCGCCTGCGTCGCGGAGGATGCGGAAACCCTGGTGTCGGCCCTGCAAGACGCGCCGGAGTCTGCAATCGATGTCAGCCAGTGCCGCCACCTGCACGGCGCGGTGGTTCAGGTTTTGCTCGCTTTTCGGCCTTCTGTACGCGGTATGGCCGAAGATATATTTCTCCGCGACTGGGTCATACCCAGTTTGGCCGCCAGGCCGTAGTCTTTCGCAGACAAGATTATTGGGGCCGCGCTATACATATTATGGTGCTGGCCGGCTGCGGAAAGGCCGATAACTTGCCGGTAACGATAATAGGCAGATTGGACGACTTGGGCAGGATGGATGAAATGGGTACTACGGTCTTAATCGTCGACGATAGCAAACTGGCGCGCATTGTCGTGGCCAAGGCTATCGCGGCGTTGCAGCCCGGCTGGGCCAAGATCGAGGCGAGCAACGCGGACGAGGCGTTGGCCATCCTGCGCGACGGCCGGATCGACCTCGCCGTCCTGGACTTCAACATGCCGGGCCGTAACGGCCTGGAATTGGCGGAGCAGATGCGACATCGCTATCCCGACATGCCCATAGCGCTGGCCACCGCCAATGTGCAGGACGAGGTGATCGCCCGCGCCCGTGCCGCCAACGCGACCTTCGTCAGCAAACCCATCACCGAAGACGGGATTCGCGATTTCCTGTCCGGCGCAGCGCTGAAGCTGCGCGCGGTGCACGGATGACCCACAACGCCACCATCCTGGAAGACCTGGAAAACGACGCCCTGACCGAACTGGTCAACATCGGCGTCAGCCGCGCCGCGGTCAGCCTGCGCAAGATGGTGGGAAGCCAGGTGACGCTGTCGGTTCCATCGGTGGAGGTGGTGGACCGCCGCCTGGCCGTCACCCTGATCCGGGAGCGGGAGAGCGACCAGTTGGTGGCCGTCCGCCAGGACTTCGCCGGCGCTTTCAGTGGCCGCGCCCTGTTGATTTTTCCGGAGTCCAACAGCCTGGAGCTGGTGCGCGCGGTCACCCATGACGAATTGTCGGCGCCGGAGATGCTGGACATCGAGGAGGAGGCGCTGGCCGAGACGGGAAACGTCGTCCTCAACGGCTGTCTCGCCACCATGGCCAACATCCTGCAGCGGCCGCTGAGCATGTCGTTACCCCAGGTGCTGCGCGGCGACGGTCAAATCCTATTCGAGTTGTCGGAAAAGGCGGACGACACGGGCGTCGTCCTGTTCCTCTACATCAATTTCGCCATCAGCGGCCGCGATATCCGTGGGTACATCGCCATGCTGATGGATCTGCCGTCATTGCAGTCCCTGAAGGAACTGATCGGTGAGTTCATTGCCCGTGTGGTGGGAACTGATAGCGATGTGGGGTGATGCTTCCATCCGCCGAGCAATCCGGCGGACCAGCGGGAGGGCGCGGACATGAGCGGCCGGGCGGAGGCTTTGGTCATGGTGGAGCGGGGCGGTGACGTGCTGCCGGAGCTGCGCGCGCTGTGCGGCCCCTTGCTGGATACGCTGATCCAATCAGGCATGCCCCTGACGGTGACCGATCATCGCCGCCCTGGCGAGCCGCTGGTTTTCGCCAATCCCGCCTTTGAACGCCTGACGGGCCGCAGCTTCGCGGAACTGACCGGCCATCCCTTCGGCTTCCTGGCGGCGGCTGACGCCGACCCCGCCATCCTCACCGGCATCGAGTTGGCGTTGGCGTCCGACCGGCCGCTGACCGCCGACCTGCGGGTGGTGCGCAAGGACGGCACCGTGTTCTGGGACCGCCTGCGCCTAACCCCGGTGGTCGACGCCCAGGGCGCCACACCCTTTTTCCTCTGGACCCACTGCGACCAGACCATGGCGCTGGCGCGGGCGGAGGTGGAGGCTGAACTGGCGGCGAGCCGGCAGGCTCTGGCCAACGCCAAGGAACGGGCCCGCCTGGCCCAGGCCGTGGGCGGCACGGCCGGCGCCTGGGAATGGGATGTGGCCGGCGGCCGGCTGTATGCGGACGCCCGCTTCGCCGAGTTGTATGGCCTGGATCCCATCGACGCCGGCAACGGCATGCCCACCGACGCCTTCTTCGACTCCATCCACACCGATGACCGGATGCGTATCCGCATCGCGGTGGCGGGCGTGATGCATGGCGCCGACGTCTTCTCCAAGGATTATCGCGTCGTTGGCCGCGATGGCACGGTGCGTTGGGTTTCCGCCCGGGGCGCCGCCGACCGTCAGGTCGATGGCACCGCCCGCCGCTTCCGGGGCGTGCTGGCCGATGTCACCGAACAGAAGCGTGTGGAGGAACAGCTGCGCGTGGCGCAGACCGCCGGCGGGGTCGGCACCTTCGAATACATCAGCGGCTTCGGCACCGTCTCGGTATCGGAACAGTTCTGCCGCCTGTTGGGTCTGCATCCCACCACGGCGTTGCCGGTGCGCACGGTGAACAGCGTGGTCCACCCCGATGACGCTCCCCTGATCACCAGCATGGAGGCCGGGGAGACGGCGGAGCCTTATCGCGAATTCCGTATCGTCCGCCCCGACACCGGAGAGATCCGCTGGCTGGCGCAACGCGGGGAACACCGCCGCGACGGCAAGCGGGAGCGGGACTCCGGCCACGTGACCATGGGCCCGCAGCAGCCGGCGGGCCGGACGGGCAGCCGCTTCATCGGCGTCATCTACGACATCACCGCCTCCAAGGATGCGGAGGAGAAGCTGCGCCAGTTCGCGGAAACGCTCGAGGCGCGGGTGGAGGAGCGGACGCGGGAACGCGACCGCGTCTGGAACAATTCACGCGATCTGCTGGTGATCATCGGCGCCGACGGCGTCTGCCGCGCGGTCAGCCCTTCCTGGACGTCCATCCTGGGCCATGACCCGGAGGAGGTGAGTGGACGCCAACTGCAGGACTTCGTTCACGACGAGGACGTGGAGCCCACGGCGGAGGCGCTGATGGGCGCCATCCACGATCAGAACCTGACCAACTTCGAAAACCGCCAGCTGCACAAGGATGGCAGTCTGCGCTGGATATCCTGGAACACCTCCAAGGAAGGCGACTTGGTCTACGCCTACGGCCGCGACATCACCGAGGACAAGCAACGGGCCGATATCCTGCGTCAGACGGAAGAGCAGCTGCGCCAAGCCCAGAAGATGGAGGCGGTGGGACAGCTGACCGGCGGCCTGGCGCATGACTTCAACAACATGCTGATGGGCGTCATCGGCGGCCTGGACATCGTGCGCCGTCGCATCGCCCAGGGACGGCTGAACGACCTGGACCGGTTCATGGACGCCTCCATGGCCTCGGCCCAGCGCGCCGCCGCCCTGACCCACCGCCTGCTGGCCTTCTCCCGGCGGCAGACGTTGGATCCCAAACCCATTGATGTGAACGCCCTGGTGCGGTCGATGGAGGATCTGTTGCGCCGGACCTTGGGCGAGCAGATCGAGCTGCGTGTCACCATGGCGGAAAACCTGGCGGCGGCGCGCAGCGACGTGAACCAGTTGGAAAGCGCCATCCTGAACCTGGCGATCAACGCCCGCGACGCCATGCCCGATGGCGGCATCCTGACCATTGAAACCGGCCGCGCCACGCTGGACCGTGCCTATGCCGCCCGCCATGATGGCCTCTCGGCGGGCGATTACGTCATGATCCGCGTCAGCGACACCGGCATGGGCATGCCGCCCGACGTGGTGGCCAAGGCCTTCGAGCCCTTCTTCACCACCAAGCCCATTGGCCAGGGCACCGGTCTTGGTCTGTCCATGATCTACGGTTTCGTCAAGCAGACCGGCGGCCATGTGCGCATCGACAGCGAGCCTTGGCGCGGCACGGCCATCACGCTCTACCTACCCTGTGACGTCGGGCAGGACGCGCGCGACGGTGGGTTGTCCGGTACTGGCGAGACGCCGGAGGGCGCGGGCGAGATCGTCCTGGTGGTGGAGGATGACGAGTCCGTGCGCCTGCTGGTCCTGGATGTGCTGCAGGAGCTGGGCTACACCGCCCTGCACGCGGCGGAGGGGCGCGCGGCGCTCAGTGTCATTGAGTCGTCCAGCCAGATCGACCTGCTGATCACCGACGTCGGCCTGCCCGGCCTGAACGGCCGGCAACTGGCGGAGATCGCCCGCCGGCGGCGGCCCGACCTTCCGGTGCTGCCAGTTCAAGACAGGCTGCGGCATGGGCTTTCCACTGGAGAGTGCATGCCGCAACATGACATTGCATTACGGGAGAAGTTGTGCCCGTACCGGCTCCGTAAAATCCGAAATTGTCACG
>NZ_BACU01000248.1 GCF_000333275.1 Azospirillum sp. B4
CAGCCTGGCGTGCCGCTTCCTCCGGCGTCTGGAACAACGGGCCGACGTCGACGTCGAAGCCGATGTCGGCGAAGGCGGTGGCGATGACCTTGGCGCCCCGGTCATGGCCGTCCTGGCCCATCTTCACCACCAGCATGCGCGGCCGGCGGCCCTCGGCCTCCGCGAACGCCTCCACATCCTTGCGGATGCGGGCGAAGCCCTCATCGCCTTCGTAGGCCGACCCGTAGACCCCGCTGACGGAGCGGATGACGGCGCGGTGGCGGGTGAACACCTTCTCCAGCGCGTCGGAAATCTCACCCACCGTGGCACGGGCGCGGGTCGCCTTGATGGCCAGGTCCAGCAGGTTGCCGGTGCCGTCATGCGCACCCTGGGCCAGGGCCTCCAGTGCCGCGGTCACCGCCGCGTCGTCGCGGCTGGCGCGGATTTCCCGCAGGCGGGCGATTTGGGCCTCGCGCACGGCGGTGTTGTCGATGTCCAGCACCTCGACCCTTTCAGGGTTTTGGGGCCGGTACTTGTTGACGCCGACCACCACTTCCTCGCCCCGGTCGATGCGGGCCTGGCGGCGGGCCGCCGCCTCCTCGATCATCAGCTTGGGCAGGCCGCCGTCCACGGCCTTGGTCATACCGCCCATGCCCTCCACCTGGTCGATCAGCGTCTCGGCCTCCGCCATCAGGCTGTGGGTCAGGCTTTCCACGTAGTAGCTGCCGCCCAGCGGGTCGACCACGTGGGGCACGCCGGTTTCCTCGGCGATGATCAGCTGGGTGTTGCGGGCGATGCGGGCGGAGAAGGGGGTGGGCAGGCCCAGGGCCTCGTCAAAGCTGTTGGTGTGCAGCGACTGGGTGCCGCCCAGCACGGCGGCCAGGGCCTCGATGGTGGTGCGCACCACGTTGTTGTAGGGGTCCTGCTCCGTCAGGCTGACGCCCGAGGTCTGGCAGTGGGTGCGCAGGGCCAGCGACCGCGCATCCTGCGGGTCGAAATGCTTCTTCATCAGCTTGGCCCACAACAGGCGGGCGGCGCGCAGCTTGGCGACTTCCATGAAGAAGTTCATGCCGATGGCGAAGAAGAAGGACAGGCGCGGAGCGAACTGGTCGACCTTCAGCCCCTTGGACGCCGCCGCCCGCACATACTCCAGCCCATCCGCCAGGGTGAAGGCCAGTTCCTGCACCGCCGTCGCCCCGGCTTCCTGCATGTGGTAGCCGCTGATGGAGATGGAGTTGAACTTGGGCATGTTCAGGGCCGTGTACTCGATGATGTCGGCCACGATGCGCATGCTGGGGGCGGGCGGGTAGATGTAGGTGTTGCGGACCATGAACTCCTTCAGGATGTCGTTCTGGATGGTCCCGGACAGCTTGTCCTGACTGACGCCTTGCTCCTCCGCCGCCACGATGTATCCGGCCAGCACCGGCAGCACGGCGCCGTTCATGGTCATGGACACGCTCATCTTGTCCAACGGGATGCCGTCGAACAGGATCTTCATGTCCTCCACGCTGTCGATGGCGACACCGGCCTTGCCCACGTCGCCCACCACCCGGGGGTGGTCGCTGTCATAGCCGCGATGCGTGGCCAGGTCGAAGGCCACCGACAGGCCCATCTGGCCCGCCGCCAGATTGGCCTTGTAGAAGCGGTTGCTCTCCGCCGCCGTGGAGAAGCCGGCGTACTGCCGGATGGTCCACGGACGGTGGCTGTACATGGTGGCGCGGGGACCACGGGTATAGGGGGCGAACCCCGGCAGGGCCTGGAGTTCCAGGCCTTCCAGATCCGCCGCCGTGTAGAGCGGCTTCACCGCGATGCCCTCGGGCGTGGTGCGTACCAGGCCTTCGGGGTCGGCGCCGAATTCCTTGGCGGCCAGGCGCTGCCAATCGGCCAGGGTCTTCTCGGGGAAGTCGCTCATGATGGTCACTCGAACTCGATGATGATCTGGTCGACGGCCAGGGAAGACCCCTTTTCGGCCGCGATCTTCTTGACGGTGCCGTCGGCTTCGGCGCGCAGGATGTTTTCCATCTTCATCGCCTCCACCACCGCCAGTTCCTGGCCGGCCTTGACCTCGTCGCCCACGGCCACGGCCACGTTGACCAGCAGGCCCGGCATGGGCGACAGCAGGAACTTGGACATGTCCGGCTTGGCCTTCACCGGCATCAGGGCCGCGAATTCCGCCGCCCTGGCGGTCAGCACCTGCACCTCCAGCTCCGCCCCGCCGTGGAACAGGCGGTAGCCGATGCCGGTGCCATCCACCTGCACGGCCAGCGCGTGGCCATCGACCGTGCCGGTCCACAGGGTCTGGCCCGTCTCCCAGTCGGCGCTGCGCACCGCCAGGGTCCGGCCACCCAGGATGACGTCGTGCCCATCGTCGTCACGCCCATCATCGGCCACGTCCACTTCCACCGCGTGGTTGTCGCGGCCGACGCGCACCACCCAGTGGGACGGCACGACGCGGTGGTGGCCCGCCATCTGGCCGGAAATGGTGGCGTCCCGCTCGACGCGCCGCCGGTGGATGCTGGCGGCGATGGCCACCAGCCGGGTCAGCGCCTCGGGCGGCAGTTCGCGGCCGTGGAAGCCGTCAGGGAATTCCTCGGCGATGAAGTTGGTGGTCAGTCTGCCCTCGCCGAACCGGCGGGATTCCACCAGTGCCGCCAGGAAGCTGATGTTGTGGCCCACGCCGCGAATCTGGAACCGGTCCAGCGCGTCGCCCATGGCCGAGATGGCCGTGGCGCGGTCGGGGCCGTAGGTGATCAGCTTGGCGATCATGGGATCGTAGAACATGCTGATCTCGCCGCCCTCGTGGATGCCCGTGTCCACGCGCACCACGCCGGCCTCATGTCCACCGGCGCCGGCCCCCTCGGCGGGCGGGCGATAGCGGGTGACCCGGCCGATGGAGGGGAGGAAGTTGCGCGTCGGCTCCTCCGCGTACACGCGGGCCTCCAGCGCCCAGCCGGTCAGCGTCACGTCGGCCTGGGTCAGGGGCAGCTCCTCACCCGCCGCCACGTGGATCATCAGTTCCACCAGATCCAGGCCGGTGATCATCTCCGTCACCGGGTGTTCCACCTGCAAGCGGGTGTTCATCTCCAGGAAGTAGAAGTTCCGGTCCTTGTCGACGATGAATTCCACGGTGCCGGCGCTGCGGTACTGCACCGCCTGCGCCAGGGCCACCGCCTGCTCGCCCATGGCCTTGCGCGTCGCCTCATCCAGGAAGGGGCTGGGCGCCTCCTCGATCACCTTTTGGTGACGCCGCTGGATGCTGCACTCACGCTCACCCAGGTAGACGCAGTTGCCATGGGCGTCGGCCATCACCTGGATTTCGATGTGCCGGGGCTCGGTCACGTATTTCTCAATGAACACCCGGTCGTCGGCGAAGCTGGAGCGCGCCTCGTTGCTGGCGCTGCGGAAGCCTTCGCGCGTCTGGGCGTCGTCCCAGGCCACGCGCATGCCCTTGCCGCCGCCGCCGGCCGAGGCCTTGATCATCACCGGATAGCCGATGTCGCGGGCGATGGTCACCGCCTCCTCATCGTCCTTGATGACGCCCAGGTAGCCGGGGACGGTGGAAACCCCGGCGGCCTTGGCCAGCTTCTTGGACTCGATCTTGTCGCCCATGGCGCCGATGGCGTGGACGTCAGGGCCGATGAAGGCGATGCCGGCGGCTTTCAGCGCCTCGCAGAACGCCGCCTTTTCCGACAGGAAGCCGTAGCCGGGGTGCACGGCCTGGGCACCGGTGTCCAGGCAGGCCTGGACGATACGGTCGGCCACCAGGTAGCTCTGGGCGGACGGGGCGGGGCCGATGGCCACGGCCTCATCCGCCATCTGCACATGCAGGGCGCCGGCGTCGGCATCGGAATAGACCGCCACAGTCTTGATGCCCATGCGGCGCGCCGTCTTGATGACCCGGCAGGCGATCTCGCCCCGGTTGGCGATTAGAATCTTGGTGAACATCGCGGGCAGGCCCCCAGAGCGGCAGATTATAGCGGCAGGTTGTCGTGCTTCTTCCAGGGGTTCTCCAGCGTCTTGTTCTTCAGCATGGAGAACGCCTTGATCAGGCGGCGGCGGGTGTTTTGCGGCATGATGATGTCGTCGATATAGCCGCGCGACGCGGCGACGAACGGGTTGGCGAATTTCTGCCGGTACTCCTCCGTCCGCGCGTCGATCTTGGCCGGGTCGCCGATGTCGGCGCGGAAGATGATCTCCACCGCCCCCTTCGGGCCCATCACCGCGATCTCGGCCGACGGCCAGGCGTAGTTGACGTCGCCGCGCAGATGCTTGGACGCCATGACGTCATAGGCGCCGCCATAGGCCTTGCGCGTGATCAGCGTGACCTTGGGCACCGTGGCCTCGCCATAGGCGAACAGCAGCTTGGCGCCGTGCTTGATGATGCCGTTGTATTCCTGCGAGGTGCCGGGCAGGAAACCCGGCACGTCCACCAGGGTGCAGAGCGGGATGTTGAAGGCGTCGCAGAAACGCACGAAGCGCGCCGCCTTGATGGAGCTGTCAATGTCCAGGCAACCAGCCAGCACCAGCGGCTGGTTGGCGACGAAGCCCACGGTGGAACCGTTCAGCCGGCCGAAGCCGATGATGATGTTCTTGGCGAAGTCCGGCTGCAGCTCGAAGAAGTCCCCCTCATCCACGACCTTCAGGATCAATTCCTTCATGTCGTAGGGCTTGTTGGGATTGGCCGGCACCAGGGTGCCCAGCGACGGCTCCGGCCGGTCCACCGGGTCGGCGGTGACGCGGGTGGGCGGCGGCTCCCGGTTCGACAGGGGCAGGAAGTCGAAGAAGCGGCGGGTGTGCAGCAGCGCCTCGACATCGTTGTTGAAGGCCAGATCGGCCACGCCGGACTTGGCGGTGTGCGTCACGGCCCCGCCCAGTTCCTCCGCCGTCACCACCTCATGCGTCACCGTCTTCACCACGTCGGGGCCGGTGACGAACATGTAGCTGCTGTCCTTCACCATGAAGATGAAGTCGGTCATGGCCGGGCTGTAGACGGCGCCGCCGGCGCAGGGCCCCATGATCAGCGACAGCTGCGGCACCACGCCGGAGGCCAGCACGTTGCGCTGGAACACCTCGGCATAGCCGCCCAGGCTGGCCACCCCCTCCTGGATGCGGGCACCGCCGCTATCGTTCAGGCCGATGACGGGCGCGCCCACCTTCATCGCCTGGTCCATGATCTTGCAAATCTTCTCCGCATGCGCTTCCGAGAGCGAGCCGCCGAAGACGGTGAAGTCCTGGCTGAAGACGAAGACCAGGCGGCCGTTGATGGTGCCGTGGCCGGTCACCACGCCGTCGCCCGGCACCTTCTGCTCCGCCATGCCGAAGTCGGCGCAGCGGTGCTCCACGAACATGTCCCATTCCTCGAAGGAGCCGGCGTCCAGCAACAGCTCCAGCCGTTCGCGGGCCGTCAGCTTGCCCTTGGCATGCTGGGCCGCCACGCGCTTCTCACCGCCGCCGGCGCGGGCGCCCTGGCGTTTGGCTTCAAGGGTTTCAATGACCGTGAGCGTCAACGCCCGTCTCCTGACCGGTTATGGCGGCACCTTGGCGGTGCGGTTGGTGGCTGTTCCATGAGAGGGGCGGGCGAAGAGCGTCCATGGGGCCCGCCCGCCCCGATTGACAGCTGCGATGTTTGCAAACAGTGTGATCCCAGTTCAAGCCGATGCCACGCGAAATCGTGCGACGACGGCCCGGTTATTTTGTAAACTTTGTGAAACTGATTGAGGCTGGACGCTGATGGCGGGCAAGATTTTCGCGGGCGAACGGGTGCGGCAGCTGCGTCAGCAGCGGGGCATGGCGCTGTCCGCCCTGGCGCGGGCCAGCCACCTGTCCATGAGTTATCTAAGCCAGATCGAGAACAATCAACGCCCCCTCAGCATCGCCGCCCTGGGCGCCATCTCCGCCGTCTTCGGGGTGGAACCGCATCACTTCGCCGACGACAGCGACCTGCGCCTGGGGAGCGAGCTGCGTGAGGTGCTGGGCGATCCCCTCTTCGCCGACGATGGCTCCAGCCTCAGCGCCATCGGTGACGCCGTGCGCGCCGCCCCCCGCATCGCCGGCCAGTTCATCAAGCTTTACCGCGCCTACCAACACCTGATGGAGGAGGGGGCGCGCCACCGTCTGGACCAGGACTTCGACGCGGCCGGTGGGGAGACGGGGGGGACGGCGCCCTTTCCCTATGATGACGTGCGCGATTTCGTGCAGAGCAAGCGCAACCATTTCAACGCCCTGGACGTGGCGGCGGAAACGCTATTCGAAGGCCGGGGCTTCGCCTCCACCCGCCTGCTGGAGGACCTGGTGGACTATCTGCGCGACCAGCATGGGGTCAGTTGCACCGTTTCGGCCGGTCTGGGCAACGAGGGGGTGTTGTGGCGCTATGATCCCGGCACACGCCAGCTGCACCTGGCGGAAAGCGCGCCGCGCGAAAGCCGCATCTTCTTCCTGGCGCAGCAGATCGGCCGCATGCAGTTCGCCGCCATGATCGAGGAGGAGGTGCGCAAGGCCCCCTTGAGCAGCCCGGAGGCGCGCGCCCTGGCATATACCGGCCTGGCCAACTATTTCGCCGGCGCCCTGATCCTGCCCTATGGCCGCTTCCTCACCCAGGCGCGGGCCGTGCGCCATGACATCGAGCGGCTGCAGCACCATTTCGGCACCAGTTTCGAGCAGGTGTGCCACCGGCTCAGCACCATGCAGCGGCCGGGCAACGCCGGCATCCCCTTCTATTTCCTGAAGGTCGACCGGGCCGGCAACATCTTCAAGCGCAGCAGCGCCACGCGCTTCCAGTTCGCCCGCTTCGGCGGCGCCTGTCCCCTGTGGAACGTGCACGAGGCCTTCGCCCAGCCGGGGCGCATCCTGGTGCAGGTGGCGCGCACGCCGGACGGCATCACCTATCTCTGCATCGCCCGCACCGTCACCATGACCGGTGGGGGCCATCTGTCCCGGCCGCGTGAGGCGGCCTTGGGCCTGGGGTGTGAGATCACCCACGCCGCCGACCTGGTCTATTCCGCCGGCCTGGACCTGCAGAATCAGGAGACGGCGGTGCCCATCGGCTCCAGCTGCAAGGTCTGCGACCGTGACGACTGCCGCCACCGCGCCTTCCCCTCCATCGGCCGGGGACTGGCCATCGCGGGTCACGAGCGCCACGTCGTGCCGTTCAGCATGACGCCGGCGGGGGCGAAGTAGTCTCGCCCTCAGCCCTCCGGTTCCGCCCGGTCCACTTCCCAGCTGACGGCATAGACATAGGGCTCCAGACTCAGCCGGCCCACCATCTGTTCCAACGCCGCGTCGTTGCGGGTGGGGGAGACGGCGTTGGCGCTCACCTCCACCTTGGTGGTGTCGGGCACGTCCTGGCTGTCGATGCGGCGCAGGCCCAGGCCGCCGTGGGTGAGCGCGTGCATGAGCAGGGACCGGATGTGCGCCTCCTCCGCCCCCTTGCAGGTGACGGAGACGGTGTAGTGGGTCACCACATCCGTCGCCACCAGGATGCGGCGGTTCATGCGCCGCACCAGGGGACGCAGGATCAGGTTGGTCACCACCACGAAGCCGGCCGCCGCCAGGCTGGGGGCCCAGTAGCCGCCGCCGGCGAAAGTGCCGACCATGGCGGAGCACCACAGGGTGGCGGCGGTGTTCAGGCCGTGGACGTTCACGCCTTCGCGCAGGATGACGCCGGCGCCCAGGAAGCCGATGCCCGACACTACCTGGGCCGCCACGCGGGTGGGATCGCCCTGGCCCACCATGGCGGAGAAGACGACGAAGCCGGCGGAGCCCAGGGCCACCAGCGCGTTGGTGCGCAGGCCTGCCATCTTCTGATGCAACTGGCGTTCGAAGCCGATGGCCGAGCCCAGGGTCAGGGCCATGGCCAGACGGATCACCACTTCCAGGGGGTTGTTCAGGTCGTTGGTTATCATCCGTTTCTCTTTTCTTGGGCATCGCGCCGCTCAGGGCCGTTTATGGCGTCGGCCAGCGTGGAAGACAAGCGGCCGGGGCGCGTGGCGCTGTGGCAATCCGCCGCCGGAAGGCCCATATCGGTAGCGATTTGGGAACAAGGGCGGGGACGCCCGCCAGAGAAGGAGCGTTGTGCCATGGATGGCGAATACGAGGTCGTGCGCACGGATGAGGAATGGCGCCGGATGCTGACGCCGGAACAGTACGCGGTCATGCGCGGCCACGGCACGGAACGGCCGGGCAGTTGCGCCCTGAACCATGAGAAGCGGCCGGGCACCTTCAGCTGCGCCGGCTGCGGCCAACCGCTGTTCCAGTCCACCCGCAAGTTCGAGAGCGGCACCGGCTGGCCCAGCTTCAACGACCCGGTCGACGGCTCCGTCGCCACCACGGTGGACCGCAGCCACGGCATGGTGCGCACCGAGGTGCACTGCGCCCGTTGCGGCAGCCACCTGGGCCATGTCTTCCCCGACGGCCCGCCGCCGACGTACCAGCGCTATTGCATCAATGGCGTGGCGATGAATTTCGAGGCCGACTGATTCCTGGTGCCCCCGGCGCGGGGCGCCGGGGGCCGCCGATATGGGTGGGCGTGGGCCTTGACCTCATCCCACCGGTATCAGCGCCGGCCCAGCTTCCCGGCGGCGGGGCCGGCGGCGGCCACCGCCTGGTCGGCGCACTTGTTCAGGGTGTTCTCCTGGCACGTGACCTCGGTGAAGCCCAGGGTCTGGCCCTGGACGGAGGCGTAGCGGATGGGGAAGGCCAGCTTGTAGTGGATGCCGGCGCGGGCCGCCGCCGTGGGGCTTTGCACCACCACCAGCAATGATCCGGCCCGGTTGCCGCTGCTGAGCACGAAGTCGGCATCGCGGGCGAAGGCCTGCGCGACGGCGGTGGCCAGGGCCCCGGTCACATCGTCATCGCCGTTGCGCAATACCTCCACCTGGGTGGGCGCGCCGGCCCAGGCGGGGGCGCACAGCATCAGCGGACAGATCATCAGCGGACAGATCGCCGCCGCCATCTTCACCATTTCCCGCATCTCGTTCCCCTTCACACGCCCCTTGGGCACCGGGTGTACGCGAAGTGCTTGTGGATTTGCCAGATATGGCTCCAGATGCGTCGGGGGCAACGGATTTTTGACCGTAAAGCCTATGGCGTTACGTCGATTGCCGTGACAAGCGCTGGACCTGTAGAACGAAACGCACGCGCCGCGACGGCGTCGGTCACGGGTGCGCGCAAGCGTTGGTTCACGTGCCGACGGGGACCGGTTCGCTGACGGGTGGCGGTTTGGGGGAAACATCATGGCATTGGTAAAGACCTCCCGGTTGGCCGGGGCGAAGGGCCGAACGCGCGCCCAGGCGGTGGAAGCGGCCGAAGCGCCGGCCAAGGCCGTGCCCAAGCCCCAGACTCCCAAGCCAGCCGCGCCACCCCTGAAGCGCGTGCGCCGCCCGGCGCCCTCCGCCGGCCTCCGCCAGACGGCGTCTGAACGAATTGGCGCCGCCACCGAGGAATTGGCCAGCGGCGTGACCGAGGCCTCCGCCGCGGCGGAGGAACTGCGGCGCGCCCTGGAACAGATCGCCAGCGCCGCGGAAGAGGCGGCATCGGCCAGCCACGAGTCCCTGGCCGCCGTGGCCGGCATGGCCGGGGCCTTCCTGCAGGCGCGGGAACGGGCGGACCGCACGCGGGGCCGTACGCTGGCCCTGCAGACCCAACTGAGCGAGGCGGCCACACTGATCGACGCGTCGGTGGCGGCCGTGGGGGCCAACGCCGACCGCCAGCTGAAATCCGTCGACGTCGTCGTCACCCTGGAACGCCACGCAGCCCAGATCGGGGACATCACCCGCACGGTGGCCGACATCTCCGACCAGACCGGCCTGCTGGCCCTGAACGCGGCCATAGAGGCGGCGCGGGCGGGCGACCTGGGCCGGGGGTTCGCCGTCGTCGCGGATGAGGTGCGCGCCCTGTCCGAAACGTCGGAAAAGCGGTCGCGCGACGTCCAGGCCCTGGCCGACAGCATCGCGGAGGATGTGGGCGTCATCGCCGCCCGCATCCGCGACGTCGCCGCCGCCGCCGTGGCGGAGGCGGTTGAGGGCAGCGTCGTCTCCAAGCAGTTGCAGGAGACCCGTGAAGACCTGGCGGCGCTGGTGGATGGGGCGCAGACCATCCTGCTGGCCTCGGTCGAGGCTGATGCCGCCGCGCGCGAGGCGCAAAAGGGGGCGGAGAGCATCGCCAGCGCGGCGGAGGAACAGTCGGCCGCGGCGGCGGAGGCCCAGCGATCCGTCGCCCAGCAAAGCCAGGCCCTGGACCAGAGTCGCGAGGCGGCGGAAGCCCTGGCCGTCCTGGCGGATGGGCTGAGCGGCGAAGATGCGGGCAACGACGACGACCGCGCCAGCCTGGCGCAAGAGGTGGGCGCCTCGGCCGAGCAACTGTCCGCCGCCGTGCAGCAGCTGTCCGGCGCGGCGGGTGAAATCCTGATCGCCATCAACCAGATCAGCCGGGGGGCCCAGGTCCAGGCCGCCGCCACCCAGCAATCCAGCAGCGCCATGGCGCAGATCCAGCGGGCCGCCCAGGCTACCGGGGACCATGCCACCCAGGCGCTGGAGCGGGTGGAACGCTGCCAGGCGCTGCTGAAGCAGGGCCGGGGCAGTGTCGCCAAGCTGACCCTAGGCATGGACCGGGCCTTGGTTGAAACCCAGGCGGTGGTCGACCTGATCGGCGCGCTGGAGGAAACCGGCCGGCGTATGGAAAAGATCGTGGATGGTATCGCCATTCTGGCGGTGCAGACCACCATGCTGGCGGTCAGCGGTTCCGTCGAGGCGGCGCGTGTGGGGGAACAGGGGACGGGATTCGCCGTCGTTTCCAATGATATCCGCGCCCTGGCCCGGGATTCGGGGGAGAACGCGGACCGGGCCAAGGACCTGATCCGCCTTTTCCAGGCGCAGGTGGCAAAAGTGCGCCGCGACCTGGAACGAATCATCGCCGTGGCCGAGGCCGAAGTGCTGAAGAACAAGGAGATCGACGTCCGCCTGGGCGTGATCGCCACGGGCGCGGAGGACCTGCATGCCGCCGGTCGTGAGACCGCCGCCGGCGCCGATGCCATCATTGGCACGGTGCGGGAGGTGTTGAACGGTGTGCAGCAGATCGCTGTGGCCGCCGAACTGGCCGGCGGGGCCGCCATCCAGGCCGCCACCGCCGCCCGCCAGCAATCGCGCGGGGCGGAGGATCTGGCCGCCGCCATCGAGGAGATCGCCTCGCTGGCCGACGAACTTCAGAAGTCCGGGGGATGAGCGCGCCCGACGCGGCCGATGAAGGTCGCCAGCAGGTACTGACCTTCCGCGTGGGTGCCGCCCGGCTGGCCGCCCCGGCAAGCGATGTGACCGAGGTGCTCCGCCGGTTGCGCGTTACCCGTGTGCCGCATGCGCCGCCCGGCCTGATGGGCGTGGCCAGCGTACGCGGCGCCGTGGTGCCGGTGGTGTCGCTGGCCCGCGTGCTGGGTGGGGGGGATGCGGGCGGGGGCGCTTCCGCCACCTCCCGCATCCTTCTGCTGCGGGCGGGGGAACCGGTGGCGGTGGAGGTGGATGAGGTCGGGGCGCTGACCCGGCTGGACACCAGCGCGACCGGAGGCCCGATGCCGGGCGGCTTGTACCAGCATGGCGACGGTGCCGTCCGGCTGATCGACCTGATGGCCCTGCTGCGCCAGGATTTCGCGGGCCTGGTCCGGCGTGGCGCTGCCGGAACCGCCAATCGCGCGGACCCCGCACAGCGCCGGCAGACGGCGCGAGAGGGCCAGGCATTCCTGGCGTTCACGCTGGCGGGCCAGGCTTATGCCCTGCCGCTGGCCGAGGTAGGCGAGGTCATTGCCCCGCCGGAGCATCTGGCGACCCTGCCGCGCACGGACGCCGCCATGGTGGGCGTGGTGTCGCTGCGCGGCGGCTTGCTGCCCATCGTTTCCCTGCGGGTCCTCCTGGGGTTGGGCGGGGACGAGCGGCAGGCCGGCTGTCGCGTCGTCGTCGCCTATATTGGTGATGCCCGGGTGGGCTTCCTGGTCGACCGCCTGGCGTCCATCCTGCGGGTACCGGCTGACAGCGTGGGGCCGGTGCCGGCGGTGCTGAACCGTGGCCGGGGCGAGGCGCACATCCAGGCCATCTGCCGGCTGCCCGATGGCCATGGTCTGGTTTCCATCCTGTCGGGCGCGCGACTGTTCCGGGACGAGACGATGGCCCACATCCTGGCGGATGGCCGCCGCAAAGGAGACGGCCAGGAAGGAAAAACCCTCATGACCACCCCCATCCAGAACGGACAGGACATTGGTGACCGGGTGGTGGTCTTCCAGTTGGGCGACGAGGAATACGGTCTGCCGGTCGACGCGGTGGAGGAGGTGGTGCGCCTGCCTGACACGCTAACACGTGTGCCCAAGGCGCCGGGCTTCATCGAAGGCGTGATGAACCTGCGCGGCCAGGTTCTACCTGTTATCGACCAACGCCGCCGCTTTGGTGTCGACGGGGCGGCCACCGGCCGGCGGCGGGTGATCGTCACCCGCATCAACGGCAAGCTGGCGGGCTTCGCCGTCGATACCGTGTCGGAGATCCTGGCCCTGGGCCCTGACCAAGTGCGGGAGGCGCCGAGATTCGTCCAACCGGGGGCGCAGCCGGGGGACGACACGCCCGTGTTCACCCGCGTCGCCAACCTGGAAACGGCGGACGGCGCGGGCCGCATGATCCTGCTGATCGAGCCGCAGGCCCTGCTGGACCGGGCCGAACGCGACCTGCTGGTGGCGCTCGAGGACGCGCTGAAGGGGATATCGGCCGCCACCGGTTCGGCGCCGCCGTGACCCGCCTGCTGATTGTCGACGACAGCGCCCTGGTCCGCCGCCTGCTGGGGGATCTGTTCACCGCCGCCGGTGATTTCGAGGTGGCGTTCGCCCGCGACGGGCTGGAGGCGCTGGCGCGGCTGCGGGAGTTCAACCCCGACGTCATCACCCTGGATGTCCACATGCCGCATATGGACGGGTTGAGCTGTCTGGACCAGATCATGGTGGAACAGCCCCGACCCGTGGTGATGGTCTCTTCCCTGACAGAGGCGGGGGCGGAGGTGACGCTGGAGGCCATGAGCCTGGGGGCCGTCGATTTCATCCAGAAGCCGGACGGCGCCATCTCGCTGAAGATGGATCGGTTGGGACCAGACCTCGTGGAAAAGGTGCGGACGGCCGCCGGCGCCCGGTTGCGCCGATCCCATCGCCTGGCGGAACGGGTGCGGCGGCAGGCCAACGGATTATCCGCCGAAGCGTTGGTCGCCCGGAAGAGCCGGGCGCGTCTGGTGAACGACGCCGTGTCGCGTGAAGAGGCCACGCCGCCGGCGGACCGGCCCGTGGCGGAGAAGCAGGTCCTGCCGGGGGTTGTGCTGATCGGCTGTTCCACCGGTGGGCCGCCGGCGCTGGACGCGGTGCTGCAAGGGCTGCCGGCCGACTTCCCCTGGCCGGTGCTGGTGGCCCAGCATATGCCGGCCACCTTCACCGGGCCGTTGGCCCGCCGCCTGGACGGGCTGTGCGCCGTGTCGGTGCAGGAGGTGGCGCGTCCCATGGTGCTGGCCCCTGGCACCGTTTACATTGGCAAGGGCGACGCCGACCTGATCCTGGGGCAGCGCCCCGCCGGGCTGGTGGCGCTGCCAGCCCCGGCCAAGGCCGAATACCGCTGGCATCCCAGTGTCGACCGCCTGGTGGACAGCGCGCTGGGCCATGTCGATGCCCGGCGCCTGATCGGGGTGCTGATGACGGGCATGGGCTATGACGGGGCGGAGGCCATGACACGCCTGCGCCAAGGCGGCGGCCGCACCATAGCGGAGGCGGAGGAGACGGCCGTGGTCTGGGGCATGCCGGGCGAACTGGTGAGGATGGGCGGGGCGGATATGGTGGCCCCGGTGGATGAGATATCCGGTCGCCTGCTGCGCATGGTGGCCGGCCGATGACCCCCCGCCGCGCCCCACCCCTCGGGCCGAATGGCGATGCCGCGCCGCTGAGCGCGTCGGATCTGGCCCGGTTTTGCGCGTTCCTGTACGCCCGCACCGGCATGCAGTTCGGGGAGGGCAAACGCTATTATATCGACCGCCGGGTGGGGCAGCGCATGGCGGTCAACGGCTCTGGCAGCTTCGACGACTATTTCAATCAGCTGCACACCGATCCGGTGGAAGTCGAGCGCCTGATCAACAGCTTCACCATCAACGAAACCTACTTCTATCGGGAAGAGCACCAGCTTAAGAGCCTCAGCGGCGACATGTTGCCGGATATCGCTTCCCGCCGGGGGGCGGGCGACAAGCTGCGCATCTGGTCCATCCCCTGCTCTACGGGGGAGGAGCCCTATTCCATCGCCATCTGGCTGCTGGAAAACTGGCCCATGGTCGACGCGTATAATGTGGAGATCGTGGGGTCGGACATCGACACCCAGGCCCTGGCGGAGGCGCGGCTGGGCCGTTTCGCCGCCAAGTCGGTGGTCCGCCTGCCGCAGAGGGTGCGGCAGGACTATTTCATCCCCGTCAAGGGTAACGCGGCGGGGGAGGACCATCAGATCATCCAGGATCTGCGGGAGTCGGTCATCTTCACATCCGCCAATCTCATTGATGACGACACTTTGGCCATCCACGGCAGGTTCGATGTCATCTTCTGCCGCAACCTGCTGATTTATTTCGACGATCCGTCGCGCCGCAAGGCGGTGCGGAATTTATACGACCGTCTGCTGCCGGGCGGTTACCTCTGCCTGGGACATTCCGAGTCGATGGCGCGGCTGAGCGACCGCTTCCAGGTGCGGCGGTTCGAGGATGCCGTGGTCTATCAGCGGCCCTTGCAGCATCGCCCGGGGCGAGGGGGCGACCCCGATGGATGAGTTGCTGGAACAGTTCCTTATTGAAGGCCCGGAGCAGGTGCAGCAGGCGGGGGAGGCCTTGCTGGCGCTGGAGGACCGGCCGGACGACGCCGGCCTGATCGACCAGGCCTTCCGCGCCATCCACACGTTGAAGGGATCGGTGGGCCTGTTCGACCTGCCGGCCATGGGTCAGGTGCTGCACGCCGCGGAAGACCTTTTGGGTGGCTGGCGCGATGGCCGCCTGGCCCTGACGCGACCTGGGGTGGACGCGCTGATCGCCGCCACCGGCCAGACGGAGCGCTGGCTTGGCGCCCTGGCAGCGGCCGCGGGCACGCTGCCGGCCGACGCGGGCGTGGTGGCGGCCGATCTGGCGGGGCGCCTGCGCCGCTTCCTGGACGAGGACGCGCCGCCGGTGCCCGTCGCCCCGGCGGCGGATGCCGCCTGGGCCGCCGCCCTGTTCCAGGAACGGGGGCTGGACGCGGCGCACCATCCCCAGGTGACGGCCCTGCGCTACACGCCGGACGCCGGCTGTTATTTCCGGGGGGAGGATCCCATCGCCTTCGTCCGCCAGGTACCCGATCTGTTGGCCCTGCGCATTGGCCGACGGACGGGGGCGGCGGAGATGGATACCTACGACGCCTATGCCTGCGACCTGGTGGTGGAACTGTTGTCGGCCGCGCCGCTGGAGGCGGTGAAGGCGCCCTTCCGCTTTGTGCCGGACCAGATCCAGGTGTCCTTATGGGCGCCGTCGCCGGCGGCCACGACCACCAGCTCCGCGGTGGTGGAACCGATGGCCACGCCTCAGGCCTTGCTGCGGGTGGATCGCGGGCCGCGTCGACGCCCTGGCCCAATTGGTGGACGAACTGGTGGTGGCCAAGAACGCCCTGTCCGATTTGGCCGTACAGATGGCCGGTGGCTTGGACCAGGCAGCGGCGGTGCAGATGTTGGGAGACCATCAGGCGGTCCTGGACCGCCTGGTGGGGCGCCTGCACCGCACGGTGAATGGGGATCCGCCTGGTGCCCATCCTGCCCTTGATGCGCCGCTACCCCCG
>NZ_BACU01000247.1 GCF_000333275.1 Azospirillum sp. B4
CCGGTGGAAAGCGGGCGGCCAGCCCCTTCGGGTCCGGCATGCCGTCCGCNTGTTCCANCCGCACATGCACGGCGGCCAGGCGACGGGCGCCCAAGGGGCCGAACACGCCATCCAGCAGGGCCTCCACAGCCACGCGGGCGGTGTCACCATCACTGCCGGCGACCGCCACGCTGGTGCTGAGGAATTCGGTGTGGTGTTCCCACTTCACCTGGGCGGCGCGGCCGGCGATGGCCGTGGGCACCACGCCGTAGCGGGGTGTCGCGTCCTCCCCTGCCGGGGCGTCCAGCAGGGTCAGCAGGCGGCCGGCACACTCCGCCCCCTCCGCCGGGGTGCAGAGGAAGGTGACCTGGAACACCTCCGCCGGGGCCTTGAGCGGCATGGCCATGCGGGAGTGCAGCTCCTGCATCAGCACGCCACGCAATGGGTGATCCGCCTCGACGCCCATGATGCCTACCCCTCAAGCCGTACGCCAACCGAACGAGGGAATGCTATCACAGGGTGTGACAAGGGCCAGGGGGCAGGTTCCCGTGCCCATGCCAACGCTAATTTTCGCCCGGCGCATGGCTGGCATTTTTTATGCCAGGGCCTTTGATCGCCGGGCCCCGGCATCCGCCGGCTTGGCTTCCTCGCTCCGCCCTGCTGTGCTCGCTCCGGCGGACGAGGGGAGCGTCCTACAAGCGGGCATGAGCCAAAAACCTTGCCACTGGCGCGTCAGGCCGCCTCAGGGCGGCGTTTCCGCAAAATCTCCAGGATTTCGGCGGCGGCGGTGGGGATGTTGGTGCCGGGGCCGTAGATGGCGGCGGCGCCGGCCTGGTACAGCATGTCATAGTCCTGCGGCGGGATGACGCCGCCGCACACCACCAGGATGTCACCCGCCCCCTGGGACTTCAGGCTGTCGATCAGGGCTGGCACCAGGGTCTTGTGGCCGGCCGCCTGTGACGACACGCCGATGACGTGCACGTCGTTCTCCACAGCCTGGCGTGCCGCTTCCTCCGGCGTCTGGAACAACGGGCCGACGTCGACGTCGAAGCCGATGTCGGCGAAGGCGGTGGCGATGACCTTGGCGCCCCGGTCATGGCCGTCCTGGCCCATCTTCACCACCAGCATGCGCGGCCGGCGGCCCTCGGCCTCCGCGAACGCCTCCACATCCTTGCGGATGCGGGCGAAGCCCTCATCGCCTTCGTAGGCCGACCCGTAGACCCCGCTGACGGAGCGGATGACGGCGCGGTGGCGGGTGAACACCTTCTCCAGCGCGTCGGAAATCTCACCCACCGTGGCACGGGCGCGGGTCGCCTTGATGGCCAGGTCCAGCAGGTTGCCGGTGCCGTCATGCGCACCCTGGGCCAGGGCCTCCAGTGCCGCGGTCACCGCCGCGTCGTCGCGGCTGGCGCGGATTTCCCGCAGGCGGGCGATTTGGGCCTCGCGCACGGCGGTGTTGTCGATGTCCAGCACCTCGACCCTTTCAGGGTTTTGGGGCCGGTACTTGTTGACGCCGACCACCACTTCCTCGCCCCGGTCGATGCGGGCCTGGCGGCGGGCCGCCGCCTCCTCGATCATCAGCTTGGGCAGGCCGCCGTCCACGGCCTTGGTCATACCGCCCATGCCCTCCACCTGGTCGATCAGCGTCTCGGCCTCCGCCATCAGGCTGTGGGTCAGGCTTTCCACGTCCACGCCGCCGGCGTGGGCGCGCCCCAGCCTGCTCCCCCCAAGCCTGGACAGGCGGACGTCGGCAGCCGTGTCCAGGCGCTGGAAGCCAAGATCCTGCGGCTGCACCAGATCGAAGCGGC
>NZ_BACU01000246.1 GCF_000333275.1 Azospirillum sp. B4
CCCGCATCCGGGGGCGCGTTCCGCAGCAGATGGATTGAAGCGATGACNGCAGCCGCCCCCACCAACCCCCNGCAGCCNGAGGGCGCCACCGGCGTGCTGGTCCTGCGGGACGGCAGCATCCACTGGGCAAAGGGCATCGGCGCCGCCGGCCAGTCTGTGGGCGAGGTCTGCTTCAACACCTCCATGACCGGCTACCAGGAAATCCTGACCGATCCGTCCTACGCCGGCCAGATCATCACCTTCACCTTCCCGCACATCGGCAACGTCGGCACCAACGATGAGGACATCGAGACGGTGACGCCGGCGGCCCGCGGCCTGATCCTGCGCGCCGACATCACCGAGCCGTCGAACTGGCGCGCCACCCGCGGCCTGGACGCCTGGTTGAAGAGCCATGGCCTGGTGGGCCTGGGCGGCCTGGACACCCGCGCCCTGACCCGGCGCATCCGCGACGGCGGCGCGCCCAACGGCGTCATCGCCCACGCGCCGGACGGCAAATTCGACCTGGACGCCCTGGTGGCGCAGGCCAAGGCCTGGCCCGGCCTGGAAGGCATGGACCTGGCCAAGGACGTGACCTGCGGCCAGACCTTCACCTGGGACGAGAGCGCCTGGACCATCGCCGGCGGCTACGGCCGCCAGACCGATCCCAAGCACCATGTGGTGGCCGTCGACTTCGGCGCCAAGCGCAACATCCTGCGCTGCCTGGCCAACGCCGGCTGCCGCGTGACCGTGGTGCCCGCCACGGCCACGGCCGAGGAGATCCTGGCCCACAAGCCGGACGGCGTCTTCCTGTCCAACGGCCCCGGCGACCCCGCCGCCACCGGCACCTACGCCGTTCCGATGATCCAGGAGATCGTGGCCAGCGGCCTGCCCCTGTTCGGCATCTGCCTGGGCCACCAGCTGCTGGCCCTGGCCCTGGGCGGCCAGACCACGAAGATGGACAAGGGCCACCGTGGCGCCAATCATCCGGTGAAGGACTTGGCCACCGGCCGGGTGGAGATCACCAGCCAGAACCACGGCTTCGTCGTCCTGCCGGAAAGCCTGCCGGACACCGTGGAGGTCACCCACGTCTCGCTGTTCGACGGCACCAACGAAGGCATCCGCCTGAAGGACAAGCCGGTGTTCTCCGTGCAGTACCATCCGGAAGCCAGCCCCGGCCCCGAGGACAGCCACTATCTGTTCGACCGGTTCATCGAGAACATCGCCGCCCGTTAAGCCAGGCAAGTATTCGGGTCCAATGCGGCGGCGGGGATTTACCAACTTCGCCGCCCTCCCCGCCTGCTGCGACCGATTACAAATACCCTCCTTTTGCTCCGGACGAGCCCCCTCGTAAAAACCGCCGAATTCTGCTAGAAAATCGGAATTACCGGTGGTGCCGAGGGCAATAATGGGCGTGTTCGACTTCCTGAAGAAGGACGTGGTGGAGAAGGTCAAGATACCCGCGCTGGCCGCCAGCGTGGTCATCAACGACAAGACCTACCCCATCAACAACATGGCCGCCGACAGCTTCACCGCCACCGGCGCCGGATCCCTGGGCAAGGGGACCGCCTTCAAGATGAAGGTGGCGTTCAAGGACAGTAAGGAAAACATCGCCTTCGTCTGCGATGGCCAGGTGGCCGCCGTTATCGGCAAGGACGCCAAGATCGCCTACGTCAACCTGGACGAGGCGCGGCGTCTGCGGGTGGCCGGCTTCCTGACCCGCTATCTGCGATCCCGCGGCGGCAATTGAATGCATGGTCATTTGAATAAAATTTTAAATACTTCTCTTTAAGACCATCTTCATCATTTGAGACGCCCACTCGTCGTTCCAGTCGAACGATGGTATTCTCGAGTGATGCGCGCTTATTCCCTCCCCGCACTGGCATTCATGGCGGCGGCCCTGTCGGTAGGCCTGGGGATCGTCATGCCCGCGCAGGCGCAGACGGCCGGCCCGGCCAGCCCCACCCAGTGGATGGTGCGCCCCACCCCGCCGCATGACGCGATGAAGCTGGCGCAGCCGCAACCGGGGCACATGGGCGCGGGGCCTTACGACCCCAGCCCGCCGCCGGCCGTGGCCTTGCCCTTGCCGCCCCGCTACACCCAGCCGCGCATCGTCTATGCCTTCGCCCAGCCGGCGGCCAAGATGATGACGGTGTCGCGTGAACTGTCGGACGCCTGCCGGCGCGGCCGCTTCATCCAGCGCATCGACATGCTGTACCGCGCCTTCGGGCCCAAGGAACGACCAATGGGCGTGGCCTACGGCACCTGGGCCATCAACCTGGTGGATCCGGACCGCAAGCGCGAGGTGGGCACCGTCTATTTCTTTGACCGGCAGGACACGGCCCGCTGCACCGTCTACACCGCCCGGCAGAACGTGCTGCTGCCCTGGTATTACGGCCCCGGGGGCGGTTACGGCCGGGATCCGGCCGGCACTGTTCCCACGACGGGGGCCACACCCGTTTCCGCGCCGACGCCACAAGCCCCCTAACCCCCTGGATTTCCAGGGATCAAGCCCTGGATCGCCCGCCGGGTTGCGGTAGGCGCACCCCCCCACCCCAGATGCAGCGCTTCCCCCCGGGGCGCGGCCCCTTTATATAAGCGGCTCAGCCGAACAATCCCCCGCGCCACCATTCCAGGGCGGGGGATTGTTTTGTGTGGCCGGAGTCTGGAGCCCCCTTCGGGATGGGCCGGACGGTCCGGGCGGTAGAATTCAAAAAATGGCGGCTGACCCTCATGCCTAAACGCACAGACATCAAGTCCATCTGCATCATCGGCGCCGGCCCGATCATCATCGGCCAGGCTTGCGAATTCGATTATTCCGGTGTGCAGGCGTGCAAGGCGCTGAAGGAAGAGGGATACCGGGTCATCCTGGTGAACTCCAACCCCGCCACCATCATGACCGACCCGGGCCTGGCCGACGCCACCTACGTCGAGCCCATCACCCCGGCCGTCGTCGCCAAGATCCTGGAGAAGGAGCGTCCCGACGCCCTGCTGCCCACCATGGGTGGCCAGACGGCGCTGAACACGGCGCTGAAGCTGTTCCACGACGGCACGCTGGATCGGCTGGGGGTCAAGCTGATCGGCGCCAAGGCCGACGTGATCGAGAAGGCGGAAGAACGCCTGTTTGTTCGCGACGCCATGGACAAGATCGGGCTGGAAAGCCCGAAGTCGCGCATGGTGAAGTCCGAGGCGGAGGCCCAGGACGCCCTGGCCTTTGTCGGCCTGCCCGCCATCATCCGCCCCAGTTTCACCCTGGCTGGCACCGGCGGCGGCATCGCCTACAACAAGGCGGAGTTCGAGGACATCGTGCGCGGCGGCCTGCGCGCCAGCCCGGTGGGTGAGGTCCTGGTCGAGGAATCGGTCCTGGGCTGGAAAGAGTATGAGATGGAGGTCGTGCGCGATTGCCGCGACAACTGCATCATCATCTGCTCCATCGAGAACATCGACCCCATGGGCATCCACACCGGTGACAGCGTCACCGTGGCGCCCGCGCTGACGCTGACCGACAAGGAATACCAGCTGATGCGCAACGCCTCGATCGCGGTGCTGCGCGAGATCGGGGTGGACACCGGCGGGTCCAACGTCCAGTTCGCCGTGAACCCGGAGAATGGCCGCGTCGTCGTCATCGAGATGAACCCGCGCGTCAGCCGGTCGTCCGCCCTGGCCTCCAAGGCCACCGGCTTCCCCATCGCCAAGATCGCCGCCAAGCTGGCCGTGGGCTACACCCTGGATGAGCTGGACAACGACATCACGGGCTCCACGCCGGCCAGCTTCGAGCCGACGATCGACTACGTCGTCACCAAGATGCCGCGCTTCGCGTTCGAGAAGTTCCCCGGCGCCGACGCCCTGCTGACCACCTCCATGAAGTCGGTGGGCGAGGCCATGTCCATCGGCCGCAGCTTCGCCGAATCGGTGCAGAAGGCCCTGCGCTCCATGGAGACCGGCCTGACCGGCTTCGACGAGGTGGACCTGACCGGCGGCACCGGCGTGGTCGACCCGCTGAAGATCCGGGCCGCCCTGTCCAAGCCCACGCACGACCGCATCCTGGTCATCGCCCAGGCCTTCCGCCATGGCCTGACGGTGGAGGAAATCCACGCCGCCTGCCGCGTCGACCCGTGGTTCCTGCGCCAGATCGAAGGGATCATCCGGACCGAAGCCGAGGTGAAGGCACAGGGTTTGACCGCCCTGACCGCCCGCGACTTCGCCAAGCTGAAGGCCCAGGGCTTCTCCGACGCCCGCCTGGCCACCCTGACCGGCGCCACCGAGGCCGCCGTGGCGGCCGCGCGCCGCGGCTTCAAGGTCCGCCCGGTGTTCAAGCGCATTGACACCTGCGCCGCCGAATTCGCCAGCAAGACGCCCTACATGTACTCCACGTACGAGGGGGACGGCAGCGTGCCCGGCGATTGCGAGTCCGAGCCGACGGGCCGGAAGAAGGTCGTCATCCTGGGCGGCGGTCCCAACCGCATCGGCCAGGGCATCGAGTTCGACTATTGCTGCGTCCATGCCGTCTACGCCCTGCGCGAGGCGGGCTATGAGACCATCATGGTCAACTGCAACCCCGAAACCGTGTCCACCGACTATGACACCGCCGATCGCCTGTACTTCGAACCGCTGACGGCCGAGGACGTGATCGAGCTGGTGCGGACTGAGCAGACCAATGGCGAGGTGCTGGGCGTCATCGTCCAGTTGGGCGGCCAGACGCCGCTGAAGCTGGCCCGCGACCTGGAAGAGGCCGGCATCCCCATCCTGGGCACCAGCCCCGACGCCATCGACCTGGCGGAGGATCGGGAGCGCTTCCAGCAGCTGCTGCACAAGCTGAACCTGCGCCAGCCGGCCAACGGCCTTGCCCGGTCGCTGGAAGAGGCGGAGAAGGTGGCCGACACCATCGGCTTCCCCGTCGTCATCCGTCCGTCCTACGTGCTGGGCGGCCGCGCCATGGAGATTGTGCACGACCGGGCCGGCCTGAAGCGCTACATGGCCAACGCCGTGAAGGTGTCGGGCAAGAACCCGGTGCTGATCGACAGCTATCTGCAGGACGCCATCGAGGTGGACGTGGACGCCGTCTGCGACGGGGCCCGGGTCTACGTCGCCGGCGTCATGGAACACATCGAGGAAGCCGGCATCCATTCCGGCGACAGCGCCTGCGCCCTGCCCCCTTACACCCTGCCCAAGCCGGTGGTTGAGGAGCTGGAGCGCCAGGCCGAAGCCCTGGCCCATGGTCTGAACGTCGTGGGCCTGATGAACATCCAGTTCGCCATCAAGGCGAATCCGGATGGCACCGGCCCCGCCGGCCAGGACATCTACATCCTGGTTTTTCGCGCCCGTTTTGGGGCCGCCGGCCGTTTAGATCGATATGTTGAACTTGCCCATCCCACCTGCCGCCATGCCCGGAGCCATGCCAGGCCGCGGCGCGACCGGGGCCGCCGGCGGCGGCGCCACGCCTGGCGCGCGTGATGGCACCGGGGCGCCAGCAGCGGGGGCGCCAGCGGAAACAGCCGGCATGGCCGCTGCTGCCGCGTCGCCGGGGCGCTGGGAAAGGCCGGCCGCGATATTGCGATTGATGTCGATGAGCGAGTTCAATTTGGTGACGTCCAGATCGCCCAACCGCTCGAAGGTCTGGCGGTCGACGATCAGCGACAGCACCAGGATCTTCTCACGCAAGTCCTTGGGCAGGGGGCAGTCGGGCTCCGCCATGGACGATTGGAAGATGGTCCACAGCCGCTGGTTCAAGGACAGGGCCTGGCGCAGGGGCTCCGGATTTTCAGGCGTCTGGGCCGCCAGCATCAGCCGGCGGGCGGCTTCGGTCAGGCCCCAGGCTTCGATGTCACGGGGATTGTCCGACGCGGGACGGTTGGTATATCCGGCCGAAGGCTTCATCAGATCACGTGATCCCTGGCTAACTCGTTTGCTGGCGGCGGGTGCCAGCGCCATCCACAACCCCATGCCCGTTAAAACGGCACGGAGCGGATGAAGCGGTACCGGTACCACCCTCTACCTTCACCGGAAAGACCAGGCTGTCATTCCTGGGCTCCCGGACTTTATCCTTCCCACCACCCGGATGGGTGGCACCGCGCCTTCGGCTATCCCTTGCGCTTAACCCGGAAGAGGTCATGCGCAAGTGGCATATCCCGAGAGTGGCACCGGATAAGTATCCCATACTCACCTGACACCAGCAACCCGGCAAGCGGAAGCGGGTGGATAGAGCGCGGCGACGGCCGCCACCCGATCCGTGCCCCCGTGTTTAGGGCATAAAGGTAAAGATACCCTGAACCGATTTGCCAATGGTTGACATCACGGCGTGCCATAGGCCTCCACGATGGGGATGCGGGCCGCGCGCCAGGCGGGAAGGACGCCGCCGATGAAACCCACCACCAGGGCCAGGACGATGCCCTGCAGGGCAACCGCCGGTGTCAGGTGGAAGGTGAAGACGATCTGGGAAAAGCTGGCGCCCGACAGGGTTGATCCCGTCAGGCCGTCGAACGCCACCCAGGTGAACAACGCGCCCACGACGCCGCCTGCCAGCGACAGCACCAGGCTCTCCGCCAAGGTTCCCAGGAAGGAGGAGGTGCCGCTGAAGCCGATGCAGCGCAAAGTGGCGATCTCCTGCGCCCGTGCGGCGACGGAGCTGTACATCGTGTTCAACGCCCCGGCCAGGGCGCCGAAAGCCATGGCGATGGCCAGCGGCCAGCCCAGCTTCTGGATCAGGTCCGACGTGCGGCTTGCTTGCTGGGCGTAGTATTCGGCCTCTGTCGTCACGTCCAGCTTCAACTGCGGGTCGTTGGCGACATAGTCCTTCAGCGCCCCCAAGGCGTCTGGCCCGGTCAGGCGGGCCCGGATGGATTGGAAGACGTTCTGCCGGTGGAACAGGTCCTGGACCACCGGCGTGTCCGCCCATAGTTCGGACTCAAAGACGCTGCCGCCCAGTTCGAACACGCCCACCACCACCCAGCTGCTGTTACCCAGCTTGACCGTGTCGCCCAGGTTGAAGCCGACGAAATCCTTCTGCAGGGCCCGGCCCACCAGCAGCTCATTGGTCCCGGGGTTGAACTGCCGCCCCTCCACGATTTTCAGGCCGGGCCGCACGGCGATACCGGCGGGACCCAGGCCGCGCAAGGTGACGTTGGCCCGGGGCGCCTTCTTAAGATCACCGTCCGCGGGCAGGGTGGATTTCTTGATGCCGTCGACGATGACGTAAAGCTCTGGCGATACCAGGGGTTTGCCGTCCGGTCCTTTCAGCACGCCCGGTGCCTCCTCGATCAGGCGGGCCTGGTTGCGGACGATGCCGCTGTTCAGCTCCGCCTGCGCGCCCGCGCGCAGCATTATGGCCATGTCCTTGGCCCCCGTGCCCCGCAGGGTCTGTTGAAAACCGGCGGCCATGGCCAGGAAGGCCAGCAGCACGGTCACCACCAGACTCACGGCCACCACGGTGGATAAGGAGGTCCAGAAGCGCTGCGGGATGCTCTTGATACAGATGGTGGTGACCACCGCGATCTCGTTCAATGCACGCATGTCGGTCGTTCCCCTTACAGGCGGCCCCTTTACAGGCGACCAAGCGCGGTGACGATGTTGAGGCGCAAGGCGGTCCAGGCGGGCAGGAAGCCGGTGATCAGGCCCAGCAGGACCATGAAGCCCAGGCCCAGGCCCATGACCGGCATGGTCAGCGCCAAGCCGGGGATGGCGCTCGAGGCGCTCTTGGCCAGCACCGTGACCAGCAAGCCGGCCAGCACCAGGCCCGGTACGCCACCCAGCAGGGAGAGCAGTAGGGATTCCCCCAGCACCTGGCGCCAGATGCGCCAGGAAGGGAAGCCTAGCGTCTTCAGCACCGCGATCTCCTTCGTGCGTTCCCGCACCGCCATCACCATGGTGTTGCCCACGATCATCAGAATGGTGGCGAAGGCAGCTCCCACCACCAGGGTGATGATCAGGGCGATGTTGCCCAGTTGCGCCAGGAAGGCCTTGCCGAAGGCCTTTTCCGACTGGGTGTTGGTCTCGGCGGTGGAGTTGGCGAACATGTCGTCGATGGCCGTCGCCACCTTGTCGTTCAAGTCGGCGCTGTCCGTCTCCAGCGTCATCCAACCCACGGTGTCCTTGCCGAAGGTCTTGCTTTCATTGAAATTCTCATGCTGGAACAGAATGAAGCTGGTGTTCGCGGAGTCCGTCTTGGGATAGGCGATGCCGGCCACGGTCAGTTCCCAGGTGTGGCTGCCGTCGGCCTTGTTGGTGAAGATGTTGGAATTGATCGGGATCCGGTCGCCCGGCTTCCAGCCGTATTTGGTGGCGATGGCCTCGCCCACCAGCATGGTGGTGCGGTCGTGGATGAAGGTGTCGCGCGCTGCGGGATCGATCCGCAGGGTGTCGCGGAAGACCTCCATATAGCTTTCCGGATCGACGGCGAAGGTGCCGATCTGGTTGCGCGCGTCCTGGTAATAGCCGCCGAACCAGCTGGAGTAGGTCACCGTCTTCACGCCCTTGACCGCCGCGACTTTGCTCACATAGGCGAAGGGCAAGGGCTGGATGAAGGTGATCTTGTTGGTCACCACCAGCCGGTTGTCGGCCGCCTGGTCCACGCCATGCTGAAAGGCGTAGTGGATGCTGCCCAGCACGCCGTAGATGACGAAGGCCACGAAGATGGCCAGCATCATCAGGAAGGTGCGCAACTTGCGGCGGAACAGGTTGCGCCAGAGCAGGTAGAGGTCGCTCATGCCACCATTTCCCGTTCAGTGAAGCGCCCCTTGTCGAGGTGCAGGGTGCGGCGGGCGTACTTCGCCGCTTCCGGATCGTGGGTGACCATGACGATGGTCTTGCCCATCTCCCGGTTCAGCAGTTGCAGCATGGCCAGAATCTCATCCGCCGTGCTGCGGTCCAGGTCGCCCGTCGGCTCGTCGCACAACAGCAGCTTGGGGTCGGAGATCAGGGCGCGGGCGATGGCCACGCGTTGCTGCTGGCCACCCGACATCTCACGCGGATAATGGTTGGCGCGCTCCGCCAGGCCCACCAGGCTCAGCGCCGCTTCCACCCGCCGCTTGCGTTCTGAGCGGCCGAAGGCGGTCAGCAGCAGGGGCAGCTCCACGTTGCGCGCCGCCGACAGGGTGGGCATCAGGTTATAGAACTGGAAGATGAAACCGACATTGTGGGCGCGCCAGCGGGCCAGTTGCCCTTCCGTCAGCGTGTCGACCCGCGCGCCGTCGAAGGTGATGGCGCCTTCCGTTGGCTGATCGATGCCACCCAGCAGGTTCAGCAGCGTCGTCTTGCCCGACCCGCTGGGCCCCATCACCGCGACGAAATCGCCAGCGGGAATCGTCAGGCCCAGATGGTCAAAGATGGTGATCGTGTCCTTGCCCTTCACGAACCGTTTCGAAACATCCTGCAGATGGATCAGCGTCTGGCCCGTCATGGCCTCAAGCTCCCGGTCTAGTGGCGTGGGACGTGGATTCAGGAACGCGATAGGGAAGGGGGCCTGGTCAGCCGCCCTTGCGCTCGTCGATGAAGGTCACCTTGGCCGCCATGTTGGGCAGGACGCGCGGGTCCTTCACCGCGATGGCGACGCGCACCTTGATGGTGGCCTTCTCCCGGCTGGCGGTGGGGATGATGGCCAGGACGGAGGCCGGAACCTTCCAGTCCGGATAGGCGTCCAGCGTCGCCTCCACCCGCTGGCCGGGGCGGACGCGGGCGATGTTGGCCTCGTTCACCTCCACCTCGAACTCCAAGCTGTCCATGTCCACCAGCGTGCAGACGCCGGTGCGGGTGAAGCCGCCGGAGGACATGGGGGAGATGATCTCGCCCGGCTGGGCGTTCTTTTCGGTGACCACGCCGGTAAAGGGGGCACGCACCTGGTAGCGGTCCACCATCTCCGCGTCATAGGCCACGGTGGCGCGGGCGGCGTTCACGTCGGCCTTGGACTTCACCAACTGGGCGCGCAGCGAGGCGGCGCGGGCGTCGGCCTTGATCAGGTCGGCCTCACTGGAGAACTGGCGGCCGGTCAGCGCGCGCGTGCGCTCCAGCGTCTTTTCCGCGTCCACCAGGTCGGCCTGGTTGGCGACCACCGCGGCCTCGGCCGAGGCCTGGCGAGCGCGGGCCAGGTCCAGGTCGCTGCGGGCCAGCACGTCATCCAGCGTGGCCAGCACCTGGCCCTTCTGCACCAGCATGCCTTCCTGCACCATCACCTCGCGCACGCGGCCGGTGACGTCGGCGGACACGGTGGCCACGCGCCGGGCCACGACATAGCCGGAGGCCACCAGATTGCCGCCGCGCACCTCCGCCACCGGAGCGGCCGGCGCGGATTGGGTCTGGCTGGCCGCCACCGCCACAGGCTTGGCCGGCGCCTGCGCCGCCTGCTCACCTCCGCCTGACGATTTCAGCAATCCAGCGGCCCAGGCGACGCCAACGGCGATCGCGACCACGGCCACGCCCGCCCCGAGACCCAGGATCAAACCCCGGGCTCCGCCGCCGCGCCGGGGCGCCGACTGCGTCCGATCGATGGTGATGGACCGCAAAAGTTCCGCTTTGTCCCGCTGCACCTTGTCCCCCGACTGGCACAAACCCCAATTCCATCATAGCGCCTGACGCTAAAGGTCGCACTACAAATGGTTGATCTGAAAGGGCGCGGGGTATAGGGCCACCTGTAAGGAAGCGGCAGGGGCCAGCGCGAATGCAAAAAGGGTCGGGCCGGCGGATCGCTCCCGCCGGCCCTGAATTGAGAAAAGGCTTTATATGGTCCCGCCTTCCCCTTAGATGGCTGCGCCATCCACCAGGTCGGCATCCTCATCGAAGCGGGACAGCAGCGCGAAGATGTGGTTGGCCGCCTGTTCGGCGGTCATCGCCTGGGTGTCGATGCGCACATCCGGCGATTCCGGCGGCTCGTAGGGGCTGTCGATACCGGTGAAGTTGGGGATCTTGCCGGCACGCGCCTTGGCGTACAGGCCCTTGACGTCCCGGTTCTCAGCCACCGCCAGGGGGGTGTCGACGAACACCTCAAGGAATTCGCCCGGCCCCAGCAGCTCACGCGCCATGCGCCGTTCCGCCCGATAGGGGGAGATGAAGGAAACCAGCACGATGAGGCCGGATTCCACCATCAGCTTCGACACTTCGGCCACACGGCGGATGTTCTCCACCCGGTCGGCGTCGGTGAAGCCCAGGTCACGGTTCAGGCCGTGGCGGACGTTGTCGCCGTCCAGCAGCATGGTGTGGCGGCCATGGGCGTGCAGCTTCTTTTCCACCAGGTTGGCGATGGTGGACTTGCCGGCGCCGGACAGGCCGGTGAACCACAGCACGCGCGGACGCTGGCCTTTCATCTGCGACCGGGCGCGCTTGTCGACGTCCAGCACCTGCCACGGCACGGTGCGCACGATGGCGGAACGGATGAGGCCGGCGGCCACCGTCTCGTTGGTGAGGCGGTCGATGAGGATGAAGCCGCCGGTGTCGCGGTTGTGACGATAGACGTCGAAGGCCACCGCCTGGTCCAGGCTCAGCGTCGCCAAGCCGACCTCGTTCAAGGACAGGGTCTTGGTCGCCAGTTGTTCCAGGGTGTTGACGTTGATCTTGTGCTTCAGCGTCGCCACCGTGGCCGGTACCGACTTGGCGCCCAACTTCAGGATGTAGGGCCGGCCGGGCAGCAGCGGCGCCTCCGACATCCACACCAGCGTCGCCTCCATCTGGTCGGCCACCTCCGCGGCCTCATCCAGGGAGGAGATGATGTCGCCGCGGCTGATATCGATCTCATCCGCCAGGGTGATGGTGACGGACTGGCCGGCAACGGCGACGTCAAGGTTCCCGTCATGGGTGACGATGCGCGCCACCCGGCTTTCCTGGCCGGACGGCAGCACGCGCACGCGGTCGCCCGGACGCACGGTGCCGGCGGCGATGGTGCCGGCATAGCCACGGAAGTCCAGGTTGGGGCGGTTGACCCATTGCACCGGCAGGCGGAAGGCCTGGCTGGCGCGAACGTCCGCGACCTCCACCGTCTCCAAATGCCCGATCAGGGTCGGACCCTGATACCAGGGCATGGCGTCGGTCTGGGTGGTGACGTTGTCGCCCTTCAGGGCGGACAGCGGGATAGCCTGGATATCGGTCAGGTCCAGCTGGCGGGCGAAGGCGCGGTACTCCGCCACCACGCGCTCGAAGACGGCCTGATCGTAGGCCATCAGGTCCATCTTGTTGACCGCCAGCACGATCTTGCGGATGCCCAGCAGGGACACCAGGAAACTGTGGCGCCGTGTCTGCGGCAGCACGCCCTTGCGCGCGTCGATCAGGATGATGGCGAGATCGGCGGTGGACGCGCCGGTGACCATGTTGCGCGTGTATTGCTCATGACCGGGCGTGTCGGCCACGATGAACTTGCGCCGGTCGGTGTTGAAGAAGCGATAGGCGACGTCGATGGTGATGCCTTGCTCGCGCTCCGCCGACAAACCGTCGACCAGCAGGGCGAAGTCTAGATCGCCACCTTGGGTGCCAACCTTGCGGCTGTCGGCTTCCAGTGCCGCCAGCTGATCCTCGAACAGCATCTTGCTGTCGTACAGCAGACGGCCGATCAGGGTGCTCTTGCCGTCATCGACGCTGCCACAGGTGATGAAGCGCAGCAGGCTCTTGGACTGCTGGGCCGCGAGGTAGCGCTCGATCTCGGACACGCCCGCTTCCAGCGTCTCGGGCAGGGGGGTATCGGGGGCCATCAGAAGTACCCTTCCTGCTTCTTCTGTTCCATGGAGGCGCCGCCGTCACGATCGATGACACGACCCTGGCGCTCCGACGTTCGGGCCAGCAGCATCTCGCGGATGATGGCTGGCAGGCTGTCGGCGTCGCTGTCGATGGCGCCGGTCAGCGGGTAGCAGCCCAGGGTGCGGAAGCGCACGCGGCGCATCTGCGGCGTCTCGCCGGGCTTCAGCGGCAGGCGGTCGTCATCCACCATGATCAGGGCGCCGTCACGCTCCACCACCGGGCGTTCGGCGGCGAAGTACAGCGGCACGATGGGGATGTTTTCCAGGTAGATGTATTCCCAAATGTCCAGCTCGGTCCAGTTGGACAGGGGGAAAACGCGGATGCTCTCGCCCTTGTTCTTGCGCGCGTTGTATAGCTGCCAGAGCTCCGGGCGCTGGTTCTTGGGGTCCCAGCGGTGCTGCTCATTGCGGAAGCTGAAGATGCGCTCCTTGGCGCGGCTCTTTTCCTCATCGCGGCGGGCGCCGCCGAACGCGGCATCGAAGCCGTAGCGGTCCAGCGCCTGTTTGAGCGCCTCCGTCTTCATCACCTGGGTGTGGATGGCGGAGCCGTGGGTGAAGGGGCCGATGCCGCGCGCCAAGCCTTCCGGATTGGTATGGACGAGGAGATCCAGGCCCAGATCCGCCGCCCGCTGGTCGCGGAAGGCGATCATCTCGCGGAACTTCCACGTGGTATCCACGTGCAGCAGGGGGAAGGGGGGCTTGGCCGGGTAGAAGGCTTTCATCGCCAGGTGCAGCATCACCGCGCTGTCCTTGCCGATCGAATACATCATCACCGGATTCTGCGTCTCCGCCACCACCTCCCGCAGGATGTGGATGCTTTCCGCCTCCAGGCGCTGCAGATGGGTCAACCGGGGGACTGGAAGCGTTCCCGCCAGCGCGGTCGAAAGGGAGGAGGAGGGGGGCTTAACGATGCTGTCCAACACTGCCGCGTCTTTCACGTCAATCACTCTTCCATCGCGCAAAGGCCTGGGGCTGCAACGCCGATCCACCTTGTACAGCGGCCAGTCTAGTACGCTTGCGCGTCAAACGCCAAACGTTGGCCCCGGTCGCCGGGCGTTCCTCAATACCCTGTCAGCAGACGTATAAAGGAAACTTTCACAGTTGGCATTGCGATTATGGAATTCCTGTGGCTGCGAAAATCACGTGATGTGCTATGCCATAAATAACATAAAAATAATGTATTAATTGTTAAGGGGCAAGCGACAGGCGCGAGGGGGGTCAGTCCACCGATCTCAGAAATCGCTGGCTGACCGCCTGCCAGGACTGGGGCCCCAGGGTTCCGATCAGGGCTCCCAACGCCCGGGCCCGGACCATGTCGCCAGCGTCGCAGGCGGATTGCAACTGACGCGCCGTTTCCTCCAATCGCCGCAATCCACAATTTCCCGCGGTGGAAATCAAGTCATGCGCCTGTTGGCCGAGCGCCTGCAAATCCGCCATGTCCGACTGCGCCGCCAGGCGGGCCATCAGCTCCACCCGATTGCCGCCGTTGCCGATGAAATCGCGGACCAGCCGCTGGAAGGCTTGGGGACCGGCGACGTTCTCCAACCGGGCCAGCACCATCTCATCCAGCAAGGGCAGGTCGGTGGTGGAAATCGGCTGCCCGGATGGCGACGGGGCTGGTGGCGGGGCTGGTGGCTGGGAACTCGGACCCGATGGTCCGCCGGCCGACCAGCGGTCCACCACCTTCAGCATCTGTTGGTGGCGGAAGGGTTTGTAGACACAGTCGTCCATGCCGGCGGCGGCATAGTCGGCACTCATCCCGGCCATGGCGTTGGCGGTCATGGCCAGGATGGGCGTGCGGGGGCGGCCCTCGGCCGTCTCCGCCGCGCGGATGCGGCGGGTGGCCTCCACGCCATCCATCACGGGCATCTGCACATCCATCAGGACGATATCGTAACGGTCGCGCGCGTGGGCCGCCACCGCCTGGGCGCCATCCTCCACCACCGTGACGGCGTAGCCCGCCTTGCGCAGTGTCAGGGCGGCCACGGCTTGGTTGGTGGGGTTGTCCTCCACCACCAGCACCCGGCGGCCGTGGCCATCCGCTGCCGCTTCCGGCTCCCGAACTTCGGCCGCGCAAGGCGGCATCAGGCAACCGAAGGCGCGGGCCACCGCCTCGTTCAGGGATAAGCGCCGCACGGGCTTGGGGCACAGGGCGTCATAACGGACTTCGGCTATGCCATCCTCCGGTTCGATGGAACTGACCAGGATGATGCGCAGATCCTGGAATCGGGGATCGGCGCGCACCCGGGCCGCCACTTCCGGCCCGTTCAGCCCCGGCATCCGGTGGTCGACCAACAAGATGGCATAGGGATCGGCCGTGCCCGCCGCGGACCACAGGCGGGCCAAGGCGGTCTCACCGTCCGGCGCCTCGTCCACGCGCAGCCCCAGATCGAAGCTCAGGTTGTGGGCCAGGATCAGGCGGTTCATGGCCAAGTCGTCCACCACCAGGGCGCGACGGCCGCGAACGCTTTCCAGCGAGGGCAGCGGCGCGTCAGCGGGTTCCGCTGGTGCCAGCGGCAGTTCGAACCAGAAGGTGGAGCCTTTGCCAGGCGTGCTCTCCACCCCGATGTCCCCGCCCATCAGCTCCACCAGCTGCCGGCAAATGGCCAGGCCCAGGCCCGTTCCACCGAAGCGGCGGGTGACGCTGGCGTCAGCCTGGGTGAATTTCAGGAACAGGCGCCGTACCTGATCGTCGCTAAGCCCAATGCCGGTATCCTGGACGATGAAGCGCAGGCGCCTGGTTTCCGGCGCCGTGCCGGGCAGGCAGGTGACCACCACGCTGACCCAGCCCTGGTCGGTGAACTTGACGGCGTTGCCCGCCAAGTTCAGCAAGATTTGGCGCAGGCGGGTGGGATCGCCGTGCCAATGCCGTCGCGCTTCCTCCACCACCAGGACGCCCAGCTCGATTCCCTTGTCGCGGGCGCGCGGGGCCAGGATGGCGGCGACACCCTCCACCAGGTCGCCCAGGTCGAAGGACAGGTTCTCCAGGTCGACCTTGCCGGCCTCCAGCTTGGAGATGTCCAGGATGTCGTTGATCACGCCCAGCAGGGCATCGGCGCTGTCGCGGATGGTTTCGGCATATCCCCGCTGCTCGGCACTTAGCCCGGGCGTGTCCAGCAACAGCTGGACCATGCCCACGACGCCGTTCATGGGCGTGCGTACCTCATGGCTCATGTTGGCCAGGAAGTCGTTCTTGGCGCGGTTGGCGTCTTCGGCCCGGCGCTTTTCCGCGGCCAGGGCCTTGGCGCTTTCGCGCGTCACGGTCACATCCCAGTTGACGCCCACGATCTTCAGGGCCTGGCCCTTGGCATCCCGTTCCACCAGGCCGTTGCTCTTGACATGCCGGATGGTGCCGTCGGGCAGGCGGATGCGGAATTCCGTATCCAGCGGGGTTTCGCCACGGACCGCGGCCTGCACCTCCGCCTGCATGCGGCCCAGGTCGTCGGGGTGGCAGCGCGATTGCCAGAGGGCGTTGGTCAGGGGCCGTGGCGTGTCGGGATCCACGCCATACAGCTGGAACATGCGCTCGTCCCAGACCAGGTGGTTGGTGAGCAGATCCAGTTCCCAGACACCGATGCCACCGGCCTGGGTGGCCAGGGCCAGGCGATTACCGGCAGCCATCAGCTTGGCGTTGATGGCGCTCAATTCCCGCGTCATGCCCTCGGCGATGGCCGTGGCCCGGGCGCGCACCATGTGAAGGTTGGCCGTCAGCGCTGCCAGCATCAGGGCGATGAAGGACAGGCTGGCGGCGGCCAGCGCCGCTCCCGCCTGGCCCGCCGACGCGAAGGTGGCCGCGCGTGTCCAGGCCAAGGTCAGGACATGGCCGCCTTCGTCCACGCGGCTGGTCTGGTCGTAGCTGGTGATGCCGGAACTCTTCAGTCCCAGGCGCTTGGCCAGCCGGTTGGGCAGGCTGGAGATGGAAGCCTTGCGGTACAGCAGGGCGTCCGGCTTGACCTCCTCGCCGTCGTAGACCGCCACATCCAGCTCATCCACCATGCCGCGCAGGGCCTCGCGGAAGAACACTTCGGAGATGAAGGGGGCGTAAATCCAGCATTGCAAGGCCTGGCGCCGCTGCGCCACCGTATCCAGGGGGCGGTCCGGGGCATAGACGGGAATGAAATAGAGAAAGCCGGGTCGCCGCTGCGTGTCCTGCACCAGAGTGATGCGCTTGGTCATCGCCGGCCGGCCGGTGTCGCGGGCGCGCAAGGCGGCGTCGCGCCGGTTGGTTTCCGCCGCGATGTTCAGACCCAGGGCGGCGGCATTGGCCGCCGCCGGTTCGATGTAGGTGATGACGTCGTATTCCAGCGCGTCGGAGAAGTCGTCCAGCACCGCTTCGGTGGATGCCGGGTGCACGGTGAAGGTGGGGGCGCCGTCTGCCCTGACCTTGCGCAGGAAGGCGTCAAGCCCATCGGTGGGCACGGGATAGACCACGCCCATGCCGTTGATGCCGGGATAGCGCCCGTCGATGTTGATGGTGTCCGCGAAGGCGCGCCACTGCATGCGGCCGATGGGCAGGCCGGTGGCATACAGGGCGGCCCCCGCCTCCAGCGCGTTGGAATAGACCAGCAGCCGTTCATGGATGCGCGCCATGGCGCTGTCCACGATCTTGGTCAGGTGCGCCTCGTCCCGGGACCGGGCGATGTCGGTCCGATCCAGGAAGACACCGGCGGCCACCAGGCAGCCCGTCAGGAAAACGACGGAGCCCAGCCGTGCCGACTCATGGGGAATGTCGGAGAAGACGATGGCCGTCAGGGCGAACGTGGCCAGCATGGCCTGCATGTTCAGCAGGCTCTGGTTCAGGCCGGCGTCGATGAAAGGACCGATGCCGGCCGCCGTGGCCAGGACGAAGACCGCCGCCGCCGCCAGTACGACCAGTTGAGCGGCGGCCGGCCCGTAGTGGCGGGCGGCCAGCACGATGGCCGGATACAGCAGGAAAAGCCCCAGCGTCGCCGCTGGCCCCAGCAGCGACTGGACCACCGGCAGCAAGGGCAGGACCAGCCCTCCCAGCAGGAGGCCCAGCAGGGGCAGCAGGCTGCTGAACAGGGTGCCCCATAGATACGATGGGCGGTAGTCGGCCGGCTTGGCCTCCCGCATAGCCACGAGCAGGCCGTTGACAATCAGGATCCCCAACGCGTCGCCCGTCCACCAGGTGGCCCAAATGGCACCCAGGTTCACATCCCACGACAGATTGCCGGCCACCAGCAGCGTGGTGACGCCGACGGTGGCGCTGCACACCGGGGCGATGACCGCCGCCAGCCCGTGGGCGGCGGCGCGCGAAACCTGCAGGCGCTCCTTGTCGATGCCATCGATGCGGGTGAACAGCAGGGCGCCCAGCACCGCTTCCGCTGTGTTGCCCAGGGCGATGAAGGCCGCGGTCAGCGGGCCCACGTCCGGTGTCAAGATGTTGGCGATGAAGGCGCCGATGAAGACGAAGGGCCAGGTGGAGCGGCCAAAGGCCAGCAGGCCCGCCACCGCCACGCCGGACGCTGGCCAAACGGGGCTGGCGCTGTCGCTGAGGCTGGCCAACGCCAATCCCAACCGCGCCGTGCCCAGGTACAACAACGCCAGGGCCAGTACCTTCACCGTAGTCGCCAGGGCGAGCCCCGGGAATGGACGCATGACGCCGCCTGTCCTCAGTGCGCGGCATCCGCCCGCCGCCCCTCGATCAGTACAAGTCTAGCCGCTGCCGCCAAGGGATAGAAGCGGTGCAATCGGAGAGAAAAAAGGCCGGGCGATGAGACGCCCGGCCCGACTTTCTCTGATGCGGGTCTTCCTAAGCCTACAGCCTAATTCACCGGCACCACCGGCAGGTCGATGAAGCTGGCCTGGGCGCCCTGATGGAAAACGCGCTGGGTCGCCTTGCGATAGTCGCCGGGCTTGGCCAGGAAGATGTTGTCGACAAAGGTCTGCGGGTTGCGGTCGTAGAGGGGGAACCAGCTGGACTGGATTTGCACCATGACGCGATGGCCGGGCAGGAAGACGTGGTTGGCGTTGGGCAGGGCGAAGCGGTAGCGCTGCACCTTGTCGGCGGGGATGGCGGTCGGATGTTCCAGGCTGTCGCGATAGCGCCCGCGGAAGATGTCCATGCCCACGCCCAACTGATAGCCGCCCATTTCCGGCTGCGACGGCACCTCGTCCGGGTAGACGTCGATCAGTTTGACCACCCAGTCGCTGTCGGTGCCGGACGTGGAGGCGTAGAGGTTCACAACCGGCTCACCGCTGATCTTCAGCGGCGCCGTCAGCACCTCGCTGGTGTAGACCAGCACGTCGGTACGGTCCGCCACGGCGCGCTGGTCGCTGACCAGCCAGCGCTTCCAGGCGTCGCCATCCGTGAAGCGCACCGGGCGCGGCACGTAGGGTACGGGCTTGGCAGGATCGGAGACGTACTCGTCGAAGGCCTGGCCACCTTTGGCCGGCACCGCGAAACCCAGGCCGCCGCCCGCCTGCAGATACAGCGGCTTGGGCGTGGCGGCGCAGCCGGTGGCGCAGGAGGTCGGCCATTTCTGCAGGCGGCGCCAGACGTTGGTGCCGCTCTCGAACACCAGCACCGGCGGTGTGTCGGCCTTGGGCGCGCCGTCCTTCAGGTGTTCGTCCAGGAAGGGCAGCATGGTGTTGCGACGGAAGTCCAGGGCCGTGTCGCCCTCGAACTTCAGCGGGCCCAGGGTGGAGCCATCATAATTCACGCCACTGTGCCGCCAAGGGCCCAGCACCAGGTAATTCAGGGTGTTGGTCGTATCCTTCGGCTCGATCGCCTCATAGGTGTGGACGGCGCCATACATGTCCTCCTGATCCCACAGGCTGGCCACCACCATGGTGGGCACCGTGGGGGTGCGGGCCCCCAGGATCACGTCCAGGGCCTGGTTCTGCCAATAGGCGTCATAGGCGGGATGTTCCGACAGCTTGCGCCAGAAGGGCAACTGGTCGAAGCCGTAAGCGTGGGCGAAGCCGCCAGCCGAACCTGCCCGGAGGAAGGCGTCATAGTCGTCGTAGATGCCGCGCGGCATGTCCTCGCCCAGGCCGCGCACGGTGGTCTGGTGCTGGATATAGTCGAAGTTGGTCTGGCGGAAGGCGCCGTTGTGGAACCAGTCGTCGCCTTTCCAGCCGTCGACCATGGGGCTCATGGGCACGGCGGCCTTCAGCGCCGGGTGCGGGTTCACCAGGGCCATCAGCACCGTGAAGCCCTCATAGGAGGAGCCCACCATCCCAACCTTGCCGTTGCTTTCCGGGACGTTCTTCACCAGCCAGTCGATGGTGTCGTAGGCGTCGGTGGAATGGTCGACCTCGGTGTCGTTCAGGGGGCCGTGCAGCGGGCGGGTCATGACATAGTCGCCCTCCGACCCGTACTTGCCCCGGATATCCTGGAAGACGCGGATGTAGCCCTCGGCCACGAAGCTCTCATCACCCATGGCCAGCGTCGCCTGCATGTGCGGGCTGACGGACCGCTTGGCGCGCTTGCTGGCGTTATAGGGCGTGCGCGTCAGCATGATGGGCGCGTTCGTGGCGCCCTTGGGGATGACGATGACGGTGTGCAGCTTCACCCCATCGCGCATGGGGATCATGACGTCGCGCTTGATGTAATCCGCGCCCTCGATGGTGCCATCGACCTTGGCCGGGATGTCCGGCTGCATGTAGGGCGTCATGGACGGCGCCGTTTGCGCCGTCCCGGCCTGGACATGGGCCGCCGTGGCCAGCAGCAGCCCCATTCCCGCGCATGCCCCCGCCCGCGCCGTCTTCCCAAGCCAACGCCCCCTCATCGAACCCATCATGAACCGCCCCTTTTATCCAATATGCAGCCCGTGGTCGGCGGGCGAGGGGGAACCATACCGGGGTAGGCCAAGGCGTCAAATGGCGTTCGGTAACGGAACGGTTACAAAAGAAGTGGTGAATCCCTTAGGTGGAAATATTCACAGGCAATGCGCGCTGTGATATTGTTGCGCCGCAACAAGGAGGCGCCCCATGCTGCTCAACCCATTCCTCGCCGACCCCACCAAGACCCTGACCCAGGATCTGCTGACGGAGTTCGAGACCATCCTGGGCAAGGGGGTCCTGGGCATGCCCGTGGAAATCCCGGGGGGGCTGATCGTGCCCGTCACCATCACCACCTTCGGCGTCGGTGTCTATGGCGGCAGCGTGTGGGGGGAGGCCGTGGGCGGCGGGGGCGGGGGCGGCGTCATCCCCTGCGCCGTGCTGGTGGTGCAGGATGGCAAGGTGAGCTTCCACCCCATCGCACCCGAGACGACGCGGGCGGCGGCGGAGCATGTGACGAACATGGTGACCAAGATGCGCGGCCCCCGCCTGCCGCAGGATGACGCGGCGCCCACATCGGCCGTAACGCCGGTCGCCGTGCCGGTCGAGGCCTAACCGTCCGCTGGTGTGGCGGCGTCCGGCGTCGGCAGGTAGTAGCCGGCGAGGAAGGTCCAGAAGGCGTTGTCCATCAGGGATTGCGCCCGTTCCGGCAGCGTCTTGTATTTGCCCACGGTGCCATCGCCGATGTGGGTCTTGTGCCAGTGGGTGACGGGGTCGTAGAGGTTGGGTCGCGCGTCGGTCCCGGCGTTCTGCACGAAATGGCCTTCCTCGGCCAAATCGGCCAGGGTGCGCTTGACCGTGCGGGTCAGCAGGCTTTCATGGATGGTGCGCAAAACCTCTTCTGGCGCCGGCACGCCGATCAGGTCGGCGATGCGGGCAACGGACTCGAGCCTGTCATGGAAGCCGTCCTCATAGCGGAACACCACCGTGCGCCGGCCCTGGGCCATGCAGGGCTGCACTCGCCGCACGCTGCGCAGGACGTAGGCGAAAGCCTCATTGAACGGCGTCTCGAAGCGCTGCATCAGGGAGGCCACGCAGTCGCGTGGGTCACGCAGGGTGATAACCGTGGGGATATCCTCATGGGCGATGCGCAGTTGCGTCATGTTATCCGGATGGTGGGTCTTCAACACCAAGGGGACCTTGGACTTCTGCCCGATTCCGACATAATGCTCCAGGTCGTTGCGATAGTCGGATTTGAACCCGCCTTCGCCATGGGCGTGGACCAGCAGCTGGCGGACCACATTGAACGACCAGGTGGAGGCGCTGCCCGGCATGCCGACGCAAATAATCGCATCATTGTCGCCAATGCCGGCGACAGTTTCATTTTCTTGCATCATTGCAATAACTATTGCCTTGAGTTAGATATTCGGAAAATCGGCGATGATGATTTGTACGATTGCTAGCTGATATTTCGTCGCACTCCCATCGCCAGAAGGGCGAAATGGCGTAGCCAATTCGGTGGAGGGCGGCGCCGGCCCGATCTTTTTTTGCCGCTCGGCAGAAAGACGATTGAACTAAGTCACTCGACTTCCTATGTCGGGCGGGCGTGGCTTCGGGGGGTGGGATCGCCCATGCCGGGGGGGACACCGGGAAGTCATGCTCTCAACAGATCAAGCCATCAGAGAGGGGCTGACGTGATCAAGACCTTGGGATATGCGGCCTATAAGGCCAAGGAAGCGCTGGCGCCGTTCACGTTCGAGCGTCGCGACCCCCGAGACCACGATGTGGTCATCGACATCAAATATTGCGGCATCTGCCATTCCGACGTGCACCAGGCGCGTGACGAATGGGGGGCGGGTATTTTCCCCATGGTGCCGGGCCATGAGATCGCCGGCATCGTCACCCAGGTCGGGTCCGCCGTCACCAAGTACAAGGTGGGTGACAAGGTGGGCGTGGGCTGCTTCGTCGACAGCTGTCGGGAGTGCGAGTACTGCAAGCAGGGGCTGGAGCAATTCTGCGCCCGCGGGATGACCGGCACCTACAACGCCATCGAGCGGGACGGCAAGACCATCAGCCAGGGCGGCTATTCCGGCGCCATCGTGGTGGATGAGAATTATGTCCTGCGCATTCCGGAGAACCTGCCACTCGACGCTGCCGCCCCGCTGCTGTGCGCCGGCATCACCCTCTATTCCCCGCTGGCCCACTGGAAGGCCGGTCCGGGCAAGAAGGTGGCCATCGTCGGCCTGGGCGGCCTGGGCCATATGGGGGTGAAACTGGCCCATGCCATGGGCGCCGAGGTCACGGTGCTGAGCCAGTCGCTGCGGAAGCAGGGGGATGGCAAGCGCCTGGGCGCCGACCACTTCTATGCCACGTCGGACGCGGCGACCTTCAAGAAGCTGGCGGGTTCCTTCGACCTGATCATCAACACCGTGTCGGCGCCCATCGATTGGAACGCCTACCTGGGACTGCTGAAGGTCGATGGCGCCCTGGTGGTGGTGGGCGTGCCCGAGGAGCAGGTGCCGGTGGGCGCCTTCTCGCTGATCATGGGTCGCCGCAGCCTGGCGGGCTCCCTCATCGGCGGCATCCAGGAGACGCAGGAGATGTTGGACTTCTGCGGCAAGCACAACATCACCAGCGATATCGAGACCATCGCCATCCAGGGCGTTAACGAGGCGTATGACCGTGTCGTCGCCAGCGATGTCCGCTATCGTTTCGTCATCAATATGCCCTCGCTTGAGACCGCTGTAGCCGCGTTTCTGACTTACGCCCAAAAGCGTGACGCGGGCGGCGGCCTCGCCGCCCGCTTCATTTTTCTGAAATTGAATTTATGCCCGCAGCGTCCCGCCCCGGTTGCTGGCGCCCCAACGGCACGATACGCTGATGTCCATTCCTGGGGCGTTCAGGCCTTGGGCCTTCAGGCGGTGATTCCATGCATGCTGGTGTGATCATCCTCGCCGGTCTGGCCGCCATGCTGTCGTCCGCGGCATGGGCGCAGGACACGGCAAGCGTCACCGCGAACACCACCGGCAATCCCGCCGCCGGCCCCGCCGCGCCGCCGGCCTTGAAGACCGAAGAACTGGTTCGGGATATCATCATCAGGCCGCACGTGTTGCCGACGCCGGAGGAGGAAAAGGCGTACCATGACGCCGAATACGCCCGGCTCAAGGCCCTGTTCGGCCCGCCGGAATTACCGCCCATATCGCGCGGGGACGCCTTTTCGCGGAATGAATCCCTGAACACCGGCACGGTGGCGGGTCCCAAGGCGGTGAATTGTCCTGATATCGTCGCCTGCTACGCCCCGCCGCAATAAGCTCAATGCGGCATGTTGCGCCGCAGCCAGCGGGCGGCGATGGCGACGACGCCGGCGCAGACCGGCACGGCGATGGCCACGATGCGGCTGGTGGACGGCCAGCCCTCCGTTTCCGGCAGGCCATGCATCACCTTTTCGACCAGCGACACCAGGTAGTAGGTGATGCCGACGATGGACAGGGCCTCCACCGCCTCCTGGATGCGGACATGCATGCTGGAGTTGCGGTCCAGGGAGGTCAGCAGGGCGGCGCTCTGGCTGGACAGGCCCACATCCACGCGGGTGCGCAGGCTGGCCTGGGCGCGTTCCATGCCAGCGGCCAGTTCGCCCTGCAGGCGGGCGGCCGCCTCCACCGTGCGGATGCCGGGGCGCAGCCGGCGCTTCAGGAACAGGCCCACCCGCTGTAGGCCGGGAATGCGCTCCTCCCGCAACTCGTCCAGCCGTTCGCTGACGATCTCGCCATAGGCCAGGCTGGCGCCGAAGCGCCAGCGGTTGCGTGTGACCAGATGACCCAGGTCGACCGCCAGGTCGGTCAGGCTGTCCAGGATGGCGCGGTCCTCCGCCGGGGTCTTGCTGTCGCGGATGCGGCTGACACTATCCTCCAGCCGGCGTTCCATGTCGGTCAGCGCCACCATGGTCTCCCGCGCCTGGNGGAAGGCCAGGAAGGCAGCCGCGCGGTAGGTCTCGATCTCCAGGATGCGCTGCACCAGCCGGCCCAGCCGGTCATCGGTCAGACCCCGGTTCTGGATCAGCGCGCGACTGTAGCCGTCGTCGTCGATGTGGAAGTCCAGCGCCATCCAAGCCCTCACGCCATTCACTACGGCGCCGGGCGCACTGCCGGTGGGAAAGCGGGGCGCCAGCCCCTTCGGTTCCGGCATGCCG
>NZ_BACU01000245.1 GCF_000333275.1 Azospirillum sp. B4
CCTCCGGCGTCGGCTCGCGGCCGATCTCATGCAGCATCTGGCGCGAGGTGCGCACCAGCTTGTTGATCGTCTCGATCATGTGCACGGGGATGCGGATGGTGCGGGCCTGGTCGGCGATGGACCGGGTGATGGCCTGGCGAATCCACCAGGTGGCGTAGGTGGAGAACTTGTAGCCGCGGCGGTATTCGAACTTATCAACCGCCTTCATCAGGCCGATGTTGCCCTCCTGGATGAGGTCCAGGAACTGCAGGCCGCGGTTGGTGTACTTCTTGGCGATGGAGATGACGAGACGCAGGTTGGCCTCCACCATCTCCTTCTTCGCCCGGCTGGCTTCCTTCTCGCCCTTCTGCACCGTGGAGACGATGCGGCGGAATTCGCCGATGGGCAGGCGCACGCCTTCCGCGATCTCGTTGATGCCCTCGCGGACCTTCACGATCTCACTGGCGCTGCGTTCGGCGAACTTGGCCCAGGCCTTGGAGTTGCCCTTCACCCGGTCCAGCCAGTTGGGGTCCAGCTCGCTGCCGTAGTAGTGGTGCAGGAAGTCCTCGCGCTTGACCTTGCAGTCGGTCGCCAGGCGCAGCAGCTTGCCCTCGAAGCCCATCAGGCGGCGGTTCATGCCGTACAGCTGCTCGACCAGGGCCTCGATGCGGCTGTTGTTCAGCCGCACGGAGTTCACCAGCTCGGTCAGCTCGGCCTTCAGCTTGTCGTACTTCTTGTCCTGGGCCTTGCCCAGGTCCTCGCCGCGCTGGATGGCCGCCAAGCGCAGCTCCTGCATCTTGTGCAGCTTTTCGTAGGTGTCCTCGATGGTCTGGAAGGTCTCCAGGATCACCGGCTTCAGCTCGGCCTCCATGGCGGCCAGGGAGATGCCGCCCTCGTCCTCGCCCGGTTCGCCCGGCTCACCGCCCTCGCCCCCCTCAGGACGCTCGCCACCCTCGCCCTCGCTGGCGCCCTCGCCCTCGGCGGCGGGCTCCTCGCGCGGGGCCTCTTCGGCGCCCAGCGTGGCCTCGGTCAGTTCACCCGATTCGGGGTCCACGCCGTAGGTCGCGTCCAGGTCGATGATGTCGCGCAGCAGCATCCGCCCTTCGTTCAGGGCCTCGTGCCACTGGATGATGGCGCGGATGGTCAGGGGCGATTCGCAGATCGCGCCGATCATCATCTCGCGGCCCGCCTCGATGCGCTTGGCGATGGCGATTTCGCCCTCACGCGACAGCAGCTCCACCGAGCCCATCTCGCGCAGGTACATGCGCACCGGGTCGTCGGTGCGCCCGATATCGTCATCGTCCAGGTTGCCGGAGACGCGGCCTTCACCGTCGCCGCCGCCTTCACCGCCGGCCTCGGCGTCCTGCTCCTCCGATTCGATGACGTTGATGCCCATTTCATTGAGCATCGCCATCGTGTCCTCGATCTGCTCGGATGAGGACTGGTCGGGGGGCACGGCCGCGTTCAGTTCGTCAATGGTGACGAACCCCCGCTCCTTGCCGCGCTGGATCATCTTCTTGAAGGCGAGGCCCATGCCGTCCATCAGCGGGCCGTCCAACTGTTCCTCACGCGCCTCGGAAACGTCCGCACTCTGCGCTGCTTTCGTGGCCATTCGCTCAATGTCCCCGACTAACTGACATGCAAACCAACTGGAATGCCGGTTCAACCCTGACGCCGGCTTTCCTTGGGCGCCGGCCCGTACCCTTTACTCAAGGGCGCCCCTGCTCTTGGGCGCCCCTACTCGGATCAAACTGGCTGGGCCCGGCAAACCAGGCGCACCGCCGACTTGGTTCCTCGCGAATTCCGAGGGACACCCGATACCCAAAGAAAGCGCCGGATCCCACCAAAAACAGGGCGGGGACGAAAAAAAGGCGCCGCACCGGATGAAAACCCCGGTCACGCCACCCATCCATCATCCCTGACCGTCCGTCCTTGCCGGACCCATGCAGCCTTTTCGCGTAATCGTCGCTCCCCAGCGCTTCGTCATCCAACCGTCCCGCGGGCCCGTTCCCGATGGAACCGGCACGGCCCCCGTCCGGTGCGGGGGTGCCTTGGGGTGGCGGGCATCAGGCGCCCTCACCCTCCGGATCCAGGGCATGGCCCCGGCGTATCAACTCTTCCCGTTTAAGGGCCATCAGCCGGGCCAGGGTTTCCTCGCTGGGATCCTCGGCCAGGCGCCGTTCCGCCTCGCGCAACTCGGTCTGGAACACCAGTTCCTGGGAATTGAGCCAAACCTCCTGCCAACCCGCACGGGCGGATTCCAGTGTCGCCTCCGGACGGGCGTAGGAGGGCAGGTCCGCCCCCAGCGTCTCATCCAACTCTTCAGCGAAGCCGCATGCTGACAAGTGGCGTCGTAAACCGTCCGCGTCAAGTCCCGAATCGTGGAACAGGCGTTCGACCAGCGCCTGGCGCAGCCGTTCCAGCCCCTCGGTGGCGAAGCTGATCATGGCCAGCGTCTCGCCCAGGGTCTCGAACAGGGTCGGATGGTTCAGCACCACGGCCAGCAGCAGCCGTTCGCGCCAGCGGACGGAGCCGATCTCGGCGCCCGCGCGGAAGCGCTTGTCCCACTGCCGCGCCACCGGAAAGGCCGGGGCCGCCGGCCGCTGCCCCCGCACGAAGGGGGCGCCCCCCTGGAAGGGCGTCCGCGCCGGGCGTCCCAGCTGGTACAGCCGGTCCTTGAAGGCGCGGTGGTAAGCGTTGCGCACCCGGGCGTCGGGGATGCGTTCCAGCTGCGCCTCCAGGGCCGCCTGCATGCCGGCCTGGGCGTCGGGCTGGGAGAGATCGCGGGCCCCCGCCTCCATGTCCCACAGCACATCCGTCAGGGGCCGGGCGCGGTCCAGCACCGCCTGGAAGGCGGCCGGGCCGCCGCCGCGGATCAGGCTGTCGGGATCCTCCTTCTCCGGCATGAAGGCGACGCGGACGCTGTGGTCGGGGATGAGCAGCGGCAGGATGCGTTCCACCGCGCGGAAGGCGGCGCGCCGGCCAGCGTTGTCGCCGTCGAAGCACAGGATGGGAACGCGCTGGCCTTCCGGCGCCAGTTTCCACAGCGCCTGGATCTGCGTCTCGGTCAAGGCGGTGCCCAGGGGGGCCACCGCCCCCTCGAACCCGGCCATGACGCTGGCGATGACGTCCATATAGCCTTCGGTGACGATCACCGGCTTGCCGTCCGCCGCCGCCTGGCGCGCCCGGCTCATGCCATAGAGGATGTCGCCCTTGTGGAAGAGCGGGTTCTCGGCGGAGTTGATGTACTTGGGCCCGTCGCCCTCCAGGATGCGGCCGCCGAAGGCCACCACCCGGCCGCGCCGGTCGGTCACGGGGAACAGCACACGGTTGCGGAAGAAGGGGAACGGCGCGCGGCCGTCGTCGGGCCTCTTGAACAGCCCCGCCTCCACCATGTCGGCCTCGGTATAGCCGGCGGTCACCAGTTCGGCCCGCAAGCCGGCGCCGTCGCTGGGCGCGAAGCCCAGTCGGAAGCGGGCCATGGCGTCGTCATCCAGACCACGGCCACGCAGATAGGCCAGACCGTGGCGGCCCACCGGCGCCCGCAGCTGCGCCTCGAACCATTTGGCAGCGCGCTCCACCAGGTCGTAGAGCGACTTCTCCCGCTCGAAGCGCTGGCGGTCCTGCGGGCTGGCCTTGGGCACCGTCAGGCCAGCGTCGGGCGCCAGCAGCTCCACCGCCTCCATGAAGGACAGGTTGTCCTGCCGCATGACGAAGCCGATGACGTCGCCGTGGGCGCCGCAGCCGAAGCAGTGGAAGAAACCCTTCTGATCGTTGACGTAGAAGCTGGGCGTCTTCTCGTTGTGGAAGGGACAGGGCGCGCGGAACTCCCGCCCCGCCCGCTGCAGGCGCACGCGCCGCATCACCACGTCCGACAGGGTCAGCCGGTTCCGCAGCTCTTCCAGGAATTGGGGCGGCAGGGCCATGGGCGTTGGGCGGGTCCGGGATCACGGGGAACAGGCGGGTTGGGGCGGGCCCGGTGGGCCCCGCCCCCACAGACGCGTCAGACGTTCAGCGCGGCCTTCACCAGCGGGCCGACGCGGGAGAAGTCCATCTGGCCGGCGTACTTTTCCTTCAGCCCGGCCATGACCTTGCCCATGTCCTTGATCCCGGCGGCGCCGGTTTCGGCGACCAGGGCCGTGATGGCCGCCTTGGTCTCCTCCTCCGTCATCTGCTTGGGCAGGAAGCCCATGATGACGTCGATCTCCGCCTGCTCGCTGGCGGCCAGTTCCTCACGGCCGCCCTGGCGGTACATCTCGATGGATTCGCGGCGCTGCTTCACCATGCCCTGCAGCATGGTGGCGATTTCCGCGTCGCTGATGCCCTCGGTCTTGCCGCTGGGCCGCGCCGCGATGTCGCGATCCTTCAACGCGGCCATGATCAGGCGGATGGCGCCCAGCGTCTGCTGGTCCTTGGCCCGCATGGCATCCTTCATCGCCTGGGTAAAACGCTCGCGCAGCATGGCATCCTCAAAACAGCGGGCACCGGCGTCCACCCCGGGGCCACAAGCCCTTTGGGGCCTTATCCAGGGTCGAAGCCAATCAATGGGGAAAGGACGAACCTTACCCGCGCAACCCCTTGAGCGCCA
>NZ_BACU01000244.1 GCF_000333275.1 Azospirillum sp. B4
CCTGGCGCTGTTCTACGGCGGCATGGTCCGCAAGTTCAACGTGCTGGCCATGGTGTGGCTGAAGGCGATGCGCGCGGTGTGCACCGAACTGGACATCCTGCTGGTCGCCGACGAGGTGATCACCGGCTTCTGCCGCACCGGGCCGCTGTTCGCGTGCGAGAGCGAGGGGGTGACCCCCGACCTGATGACCGTCGCCAAGGG
>NZ_BACU01000243.1 GCF_000333275.1 Azospirillum sp. B4
TTTCGCCGCCGTCTGGGCGGCCAAGCGCGACCCACAATTCGTCGACGTTGGTCGCCGGCACCTCCGCATCCCCGGTCACCTGAACGTCTGAGGCGCGCCATGATGAACCTCGCCGAATATCGCCGCACCTCGACCCGCCTTGCGGATTTCCTACCCTGGGCGGCGCTGGTCGCACCCGGCGTCGTCCTCAACAAGGACGGCTCGTTTCAGCGCAGCGCGCGCTTCCGCGGACCTGATCTCGATTCCGCCGTACAGGCCGAGCTCGTCGCGGTCGCGGGCCGCCTCAACAGCGCCTTCCGCCGTCTCGGCAGCGGCTGGGCGATCTTCGTCGAGGCGCAGCGCCATGCCGTTGGCGCCTATCCGGCGAGCCGCTTTCCTGACGCCGCCTCGGCCATGGTCGATGCCGAGCGCAAGGCCGACTTCGAAGAGGACGCGGCCCATTACGAGTCGAGCTACTTCCTGACCTTCACCTTCCTGCCGCCGGCCGAGGATGCCGCGCTCGCGGAGAGCTGGCTTTACGAAGGCAAGGCCGAGCGCGGCGTCGACGCCTGGGAGGCGCTGCGCGGCTTCTTCGACCGCACCGACCGCATCCTGCAGCTCATCGAGGCCTTTATGCCGGAATGCGCATGGCTCGATGATGTCGAGACCCTGACCTATCTGCACTCGACCGTCTCGACGAAGCGCTACCGCGTCCGTGTTCCCGAGACGCCGATGTATCTCGACGCGCTCGTCGCCGATCAGCCGCTCACCGGCGGCCTTGAGCCGCGCCTTGCTGACGCGCATCTACGCATCCTTACGGTCGTCGGATTTCCGACCGCGACGACGCCCGGCATCCTGGACGATCTCAACCGGCTCGCCTTTCCCTATCGCTGGTCGACCCGGGCGATCCTGCTCGACAAGACCGACGCCACGAAGCTGCTGACCAAGATCCGGCGGCAGTGGTTCTCCAAGCGCAAGTCGATCGCCGCGATCCTCAAGGAGGTGATGACCAACGAGGCGAGCGCCCTCGTCGACACCGATGCCGCCAACAAGGCCGCCGATGCCGATCTGGCGCTGCAGGAACTCGGCGCCGATTATGCCGGTCAGGCCTATGTCACCGCCACGATCGCCGTCTGGGACAACGATCACCGCGTCGCGTCGGAGAAGCTCCGTCTCGTCGAGAAGGTGATCCAGGGCCGCGACTTCACCGCGATACCCGAGACGATCAACGCGGCCGACGCCTGGCTCGGATCGCTGCCGGGGCACGTCTACGCCAATGTCCGTCAGCCGCCGATCTCGACGCTCAATCTCGCCCACATGATCCCGCTTTCGGCGGTGTGGGCGGGGCCGGAACGGGATGAGCACTTTGGTGCGCCCCCCTTGCTATACGGCAAGACCGAAGGGTCCACCCCGTTCCGGTTCTCGATTCACGTCGGTGACGTCGGCCACACCCTGGTGGTCGGCCCGACCGGCGCGGGCAAGTCGGTGCTGCTGGCGCTGATGGCGCTGCAGTTCCGCCGCTACGCCGGGGCGCAGGTCTTCGCCTTCGACTTCGGCGGCTCGATCCGCGCCGCCGCCATCGCCATGGGCGGCGACTGGCACGATCTCGGCGGCGGGTTGACCGAGGGCTCGGCCGACAGTGTCGCGCTGCAGCCGCTCTCCCGGATCGACGAGGCAGCCGAACGCGCCTGGGCCGCCGACTGGATCGTCGCCATCCTGATGCGCGAGAGCATCCAGGTCACGCCCGAGGTCAAGGAGCTGATCTGGACGGCGCTGTCGTCGCTGGCCAGCGCGCCCGTCGCCGAACGCACCATGACCGGCCTGTCGGTGCTGCTCCAATCGAACGACCTGAAGCAGGCGCTGCGGCCATATTGCGTCGGCGGACCCTATGGCCGGCTGCTCGACGCCGAGAGCGAGCACCTTGGCACTGCCACCGTCCAGGCCTTCGAGACGGAGGGCTTGATCGGGACGGCTGCGGCACCGGCGGTCCTCTCCTATCTCTTCCACCGTATCGAGGACCGACTGAACGGCGAGCCGACCCTGATCATCGTCGACGAAGGCTGGCTCGCCCTGGACGACGAGGGCTTCGCCGGCCAGCTCCGCGAGTGGCTGAAGACGCTGCGCAAGAAGAACGCCAGCGTCGTCTTCGCCACCCAGTCGCTCTCCGACATCGACGGCTCGGCCATCGCGCCGGCCATCATCGAGAGCTGCCAGACGCGGCTCCTGCTGCCGAACGAACGGGCGATCGAGCCGCAGATCACCGCGATCTACCGGCGCTTCGGCCTCAACGACCGGCAGATCGAGATCCTCGCGAGGGCAATGCCCAAGAGGGACTATTACTGCCAGAGCCGCCGCGGCAACCGCCTGTTCGAGCTGGGCCTCGCCGACGTCGCGCTCGCGCTCTGCGCGGCATCCTCCAAGACCGACCAGGCCGCCATCGACCGCATCGTCACCGAGCACGGCCGCGAAGGCTTCCTCCCGGCGTGGCTGCGCCATCGCGGCATCGACTGGGCGGCCGACCTCATTCCCAACCTCACCAACCTGGAGAGCCAGCCATGAAACTGCGTGTCCCCCGCGCGGCGTTCGCCGCCGCCATTCTCGCCGCGCCGCTGTCGGTGTCGCCGGTGCTGATCGCCCCGGCCTCGGCCCAATGGATCGTCTACGATCCTACCAACTACGCGCAGAACCTGCTGTCGGCGACACGCGCGCTGCAGCAGATCAACAATCAGATCACGTCGCTCCAGAACGAAGCGACGATGCTGATCAACCAGGCGCGCAACCTCACGAGCCTGCCGTTCTCCTCGCTCCAGCAGCTTCAGCAGTCGGTTCAGCGGACCCAACAACTCCTCGGTGAGGCCCAGCGCATCGCCTACAACGTCCAGAACATCGATCAGGCCTTCCGCGCGAACTACGGGGCCGGCAGCGCCTCGATGAGCGCGTCCGACCAGCAGCTCGTTGCCCAGGCCAAGGAACGCTGGAACAACACGGTATCGGGCCTGCAGGACGCGATGCGCGTCCAGGCGGGCGTGGTCGGCAATATCGACACCAACCGCACGCAGATGTCGGCGCTGGTCGGTCAGAGCCAGGGCGCGACCGGCGCCTTGCAGGCGACGCAGGCCGGCAACCAGCTCCTCGCGCTTCAGGCCCAGCAGCTCGCCGATCTCACCGCCGTCGTCTCCGCCAATGGCCGCGCCCAGGCGCTTGCCGAGGCGGAGCGCTCGGCGGCCGCGGAACAGGGCCGTGAGCAACGCCGCCGCTTCCTGACGCCAGGCGCGGGATACCAGCCCGGCAACGCGCAGATGTTCCCAGGCAGCAACTGAGGCCGCGGCGATGGACGGAAAGATTCTCGCGCGTGTCGGCGCCATCGGCTTCGTGACCTTTGCGATCACGGCGACGGCGATCGAACTCTCCCGCAAAGACGAACCGCCGCTCTATCGCAGCGTCGCCGCGGCGACCGAAACGGGCGTCGACCCGCTGAAGATCGAGCTGCGGCGCTGCCAGCAGCTCGGTGAAGCCGGCACCCACGATCCCGCCTGCCTTCAGGCCTGGGCAGACAACCGCAACCGCTTCCTGAAACCGTCGCAGGCCCTTCAGCCGCAGCCTGCGCCGCAAGCCTCAGGCCCGCATGGTCAGCCGCTGAACCCTCCGGCCGCCCGCGAGCCCGCCGTCAACGAGACCGCACCGGCCATCGACTCCCACACGAACGAGGCGCGTTGAGACCATGGGCGACACCGGCGTCATCGACCATTTCCTAGAGGTCTTCACCCGCTACATCGATAGCGGTTTTGGCCTCCTCAGCGGCGAAGTGGCCTTCATCGCCACCACGCTGATCGTGATCGACGTGACGCTCGCCGCGCTGTTCTGGAGCTGGGGCGCCGACGACGACATCATGGCGCGGCTGGTCAAGAAGACGCTCTTCGTCGGCGTCTTCGCCTATCTGATCGGCAACTGGAACAATTTCGCCCGCATCATCTTCGAGAGCTTCGCCGGGCTCGGGCTGAAGGCGTCCGGCACCGGCTTCACGGTCGCCGACATGATGCGGCCCGGCCGCGTCGCGCAGACAGGCCTCGATGCTGGGCGGCCGCTGCTCGATTCCATCTCCGATCTCATGGGCTACTGGAGTTTCTTCGAAAACTTCATCCAGATCGCGGTGATGCTGCTCGCCTGGGGCCTGGTGCTGCTCGCCTTCTTCATCCTCGCGATCCAGCTCTTCGTTACCCTGATCGAATTCAAGCTGACGACGCTTGCCGGCTTCGTGCTCATCCCGTTCGGTCTCTTTGGCAAGAGCGCCTTCATGGCCGAGCGCGTGCTCGGCAACGTCATATCCTCCGGCATCAAAGTGCTGGTCCTCGGCGTCATCATCGGCATCGGATCGAGCCTGTTCTCCGAGTTCACCGCAGGCTTTGGCGGCCGCACGCCGACGATCGACGAAGCGATGGCGATCGTGCTCGCGGCGTTGACTTTGCTCGGCCTCGGCATCTTCGGCCCCGGCATCGCCAACGGCCTCGTGTCCGGAGGCCCGCAGCTCGGCGCCGGCGCTGCGGTGGGAACGGGCCTTGCCGCTGGCGGCATGGTCGCCGCCGGCGCTGCGACTGTCGGCGCGGTCGCTTCTGGAGGCGCGGCGCTCGCAGGAGGCGCCGCTGCCGCCGCCCGCGGAGGCGCAGCGCTGGCTGGCGGAGCTTCCACCGCATACAGCCTGGGCGCCGCAGGGCAGACGGGCGCCTCGGGCGTGGCCAGCGGCCTGGGCGGGGTCGCCCGGGCCGCCGGTTCCGCAGCCACATCGCCGCTCCGCCGCGCCGCCGAGCGCGCGTCGTCGAGTATGCGCTCCAGCTTCGCCGACGGAGCCCGATCCGCCTTCGAGGCGACCGGGGGCTCCTCGACCATGGGCACCGTTGCCGAAGCGGCGAACGACGCCGCAACGACTCCTTCCGGTAGCGGCGATCAACCGCCTGCCTGGGCCCGCCGCATGAAGCGCTCTCAACAAATGAGCCACGCCGTCTCGACCACAGTCCATGCGGTGCGCAGCGGCGACAGCCACGGCGGCGGCTCTTCCATCAATCTCTCCGAAGGTGACCGCTGATGTTTCGACGACCCTCGACGCACTATGGAAAAGCTCCCGAACCCGAAACGCCGTATCAGCGCGCCGCGCAGGTCTGGGATGACCGCATCGGCTCGGCCCGCGTCCAGGCGCGCAACTGGCGCTACATGGCCTTCGGCTCCCTCTTCCTGTCGGCGGGGTTCGCGGCGGCGCTGGTCTGGCAGTCGGCGCGCGGCACTGTCGTTCCCTGGGTCGTTCAGACCGACCGGCTCGGCCAGGCCCAGGCGATCGCGCCGGCTACGACGGACTACCAACCGACCGACCCCCAGATCGCGTTCCACCTCGCGCGCTTCATCGAGCAGGTCCGTTCGATCCCGGCGGACGCCATCATCGTCCGCCAAAACTGGCTGCGCGCCTACGACTTCACAACAGACCGGGGAGCAGCGGCGCTCAACGACTACGCGCGCGCGAACGATCCCTTCGCCAAGGTTGGCCGCCAGCAGATCGCCGTCGACGTCTCGAGCGTGATCCGCGCGTCGCCGGGCAGCTTCCGCGTCGCATGGACCGAGCGCCGCTACGAGAACGGCCAGCTCGCCAACACGACCCGATGGACGGCGATCCTCACCATCGTCGTCCAAATTCCGCGCAACGCCGACCGGCTGCGCGCCAATCCGCTGGGGATTTACGTCAACGCAATTTCATGGTCACAGGAGCTTGGGCAATGACGATGCCGATTTTCCGTAAAGCCGGAGAACCGGCTTTCCGTACTCACACATTGGCGGCTTTGCTGCTTTGCGCCACGGCGCTTGCCGGCTGCGCAACGACGCAGAGGCCGCCCGAGATCAGCTACGACGACGCGCCTGCCGCCGTGCAGACGGTCGATCCGCCGGCGCCGGTCAGGGTGGTCGAACTGCCGAGGCCGCTTCCGCTGCCCGGACAGATGAAGCCGGTCGAGGAGTCGCGGCGAGCGCCCGAACCCGCCGATCCGACGGCGCGCGTCAACCAGGCCAATGCCGCCGCCCGCATCCAGCCGGTGCGCGACGGTTTCATCAACTCCATGCAGGTCTATCCCTTCACCCAAGGGGCGCTCTATCAGGTCTACACCGCCGTCGGGCAGATCACCGACATCGCGCTCCAGCCGGGCGAGCAGCTCGTCGGCTCCGGGCCGGTGGCGGCCGGCGATACGGTCCGCTGGATCATCGGTGACACGCAGAGCGGTTCCGGGGCGACCCTGCAGGTCCACATCCTGGTGAAGCCCACCCGCGCCGATCTGATGACCAATCTCGTCATCAACACCAACCTGCGCACCTACCACATGGAGCTGCGCTCGACCGAGCGGACCTATATGGCCTCGGTCTCCTGGCAGTATCCGCAGGACCAGCTCATCGCGCTGCGCCGCCAAAACGCCGAGGCACAGGCAGCCCAGCCGGTGGCGACCGGCGTCGATCTTTCGCGCATCAATTTTCGCTACGAGGTGACCGGCGACCGCGCTGCATGGCGGCCGCTACGGGCCTATGACGATGGCCGTCAGGTGTTCATCGAATTCCCGCGAGGCATCGGCCAGGGCGAGATGCCGCCGCTCTTCGTTGTCGGCGCCGAGGCCAGTACGTCCGAACTCGTCAACTACCGGGTCCGTAACAACTACATAATCGTCGACCGGCTGTTCGCAGCCGCGGAGCTGCGCTTCGGTTCCGGTAACACCCAGAAGCGCGTCCGGATCACCCGCACCGACGGGAGACCCGCGTCGTGAGCGATGACCGGAACGAGGAAGTGGAAGCCGGCGCACCGCTCACCGGATCTGCGCCGGAGGCAGCCGCACCGATGCGGCTGCGCGCCGATGCTCCGCGTGTCACGCGGCTGTCGCGCAAGGTGCTAGCCGGACTCAGCTTGGTGGCGAGCCTCGGCCTCGGCGGCGCGCTGGTCTATGCGCTCCAGACCCGCAACGGCGGGCAGCCGCCCGAGGAACTCTATTCGACCGAAAACCGCTCGACGGCTGACGGACTTCATGGCCTGCCGCGCGACTATGCCGGCGTGCCGCAGCTCGGGCCGCCATTGCCCGGCGATCTTGGCCGGCCGATCGTCAGCGCGCAGAACCGGGGACAGCCCGTGCCGCTGCCCGGCGTCGCGCCAGTGCAGCCCGGAATCAGCCCGGAAGAACAGCGTCGCCTGCAGGAGATTGAGACGGCGCGGACCAGCCGGCTGTTTGCAGCCTCGGAAGCGCACACCACGACGCCGGCAACGACGAGTACGCCGACCCTGGCGCAGCCCGATCTCACGAGCCTTGGCCTCGCGCCGCCGGCCGCGACGCCTACGACGCAGGAGCGGCAACAGGCGTTCCTCAACGCACCCGTCGACCGGCGCACGGTCGCGGCTCACCGCGTCGCCTTGCCGGCATCGCCGAACATCCTGCAGGCGGGCGCGGTCATCTCGGCGGCGCTGATCACCGGTATTCGTTCGGACTTGCCGGGCCAGATCACCGCGCAGGTCACCGAGAACATCTATGACAGCCCGACCGGCCGCATCCTTCTCGTCCCTCAGGGCACACGCGTCATCGGCCAGCACGACAACAACGTCCAGTTCGGGCAAAGCCGCGTCCTCCTGGTGTGGAACCGCCTGATCTTCCCGAATGGCCGGAGCATCGTGCTGGAGCGGCAGCCCGGTGCTGACGCCGAGGGTTATGCCGGCCTTCAGGATGGCGTCGACTATCACTGGTGGGATTTCGCCAAGGCGGCCGGGCTCTCGACGCTGCTCAGCTTCGGCGCGGAACTCGCCACGAATGACGATGACCGGCTGATCCAGGCGATCCGCAACGGCGGCCAGGACACGATCAACGACGCAGGTCAGCAGATCGTTCGCAGGCAACTCAACATCGCACCCACGCTAACGATCCGCGCGGGCTTTCCGGTCCGAGTAATCGTTACGCGCGATCTCGTGCTCGAACCTTACGGAGGCTGAGATGACGAAGCTCAAGCTCGGTGCAATCGCCGACGAGAAGCCGGTCAAGGTGACTGTCGAGTTGCCCGCAGCGCTGCACCGGGATCTGGTTGCCTACGCTGAGGTGCTAGCCCGTGCGACCGGGCAGCCCGTCAACGATCCGGCAAAGCTGATCATCCCAATGGTGCAGCGGTTCATCGCTACGGACCGTGGATTCGCAAAGGCGAGAAAAGAATTTGCCTCTCCCTCGGAGTTGTAGCCGCAAGGCGCCGAGTGGATAAGGTGCCCACGGCAGCTCGATACGATGCGCCTGGCGCTGCTGCGGCTTCATTCCGAGGTTAAAAGTAGTCGTAAGTCTAACGCGAGGTTACATTCCATCAAAAGTGGCATTGGAAGCGCAGATATGCCTTGATATTTCGATATTATTTCTGAGCGATATTAAGAAGTTTTTCGGATGCCTAACTACTGATGGCGCGATACAAACCTCGTGCGAGCGAAGTGCGAGGAAGGACCAGGACTTCCCCGCCATTTGGCAAAAATGTTCTGGAGTCTTCAGAACGGATTCCACCACACCGAAGTCAGTCCCCTAAGAGGCGCTACAGACTAACACCCAACATAGGAAAAAGCGCTTTGCTCTCATCCCACATGCGATGAGTACCGCAATAGCAAGGTATCCTCACTTCAGCCATCTACGCTGCTCCTCGAATTGAGATGTCTCCATCACCGTATCCGACAGCGTTCACGACGTGCGCTTGGGTAAATTCGTGAAGCCCATCCTGTCCCAGCTCGGCTCCAAGACCCGATTGCTTGGCGCCACGCATGGGAATCGTCGGTTCGATCGCGAAGTGCTGGTTGATCCAGACAGTGCCCGAGTCGATCTGCTTGGCGATCTCGATCGCCCGGTCGACGTCGCGGGCCCAGATCGTGCCGGCCAGACCATAGATTGAGTTGTTGGCGCGCGCGATCACGTCGTCAATGTTGTCGTACCGCAGCACCGGGAAGGCGGGGCCGAACTGTTCCTCGCTGACCAGCAATGCATCGTCGGGAAGATCGCGGACGATCGTCGGCGCGATGAAGTAGCCGTCCCGGTCCAGCGGATGGCCGCCGGCGATGATCGTGCCGCGCTCCCGCGAATCCTCGATGAGGGCGAGGACGCGTTCGAACTGGCTCTTGTTTTGCAACGGCCCCATCTGGGTGCCTTGCTGGCTGCCGTCGCCGACCACCAGTTCGCCGGCGAGCCTGGCCATCTCGTCGCAGAATTCGTCGTAGACCGCAGCCGGCACGTAGGCCCGCTTGGGCGCGACGCAGATCTGGCCGGAATTGCTCATCGCCGCCTTGAACACCTGGGCGGCGACATGCTTCACGTCGACATCGTCGAGCACGATGACGACGTCGTTGCCGCCGAGTTCCAGCGTGACGCGCTTCATCGACTTGGCCGCCGCCGCCATCACCGCCTTGCCGGTTTCGGTCGACCCGGTGAGCGTGACCATGGCAACGTCGGGATGTTCGCTCAGGCTGCTGCCGAGATGGGTACCGGCAAGGATATTGACCACGCCCGCGGGCAGGACATCGGCCAGGATCTCGCCCAGCAGCAAGGCCGTGAGCGGTGTTGTCGACGCCGGCTTGACGATGACGGTATTGCCCGTGATGAGCGCCGGACCAAGCTTGTTTATCAGCAGGACGAGCGGGAAGTTCCACGGGACGATCGCCGCGACGACGCCCAGCGGCGTGCGATGTTCGATCACCTTGCCCTTGGGGCCGTCACGCAGCACGCGGGATTCCACGCGCATGTCGCGGAAGGCGCGAAGCGTCTCGATCGCGTGATGGACCTCGGCTCCGGCCTGGTTGAGCGGGGCACCCTGTTCGCTGGTGAGAAGCGCGGTGAATTCGGACGCCCGTACTTCCATGGCCTGGCAGATCGCCTCGATCCGGTCGGCGCGCTGTTCGACCGGCAAGGCCGACCAGCCGGGGAACGCGCGCTTGGCGGCGGCAACGGCGGTTTCGACATGCTCGGGATCGGCATCGGGGCATGCGGCGAACGGCGCCGCCGTGGCCGGATTGACGACGGGAAAGGTGCGCGGGGTCGACACCAGTCGGCCGTCGATCAGCAGTTTGAACGTGTGTTCCATGGGAATGAACTCCAGAGATCTGAATGCAGGGATGCGCCGGGTCAGCCGACGGTGTGGAAGTCCGTCGCGATCGAATTCAGCTCGATCGCGCCGTCGTCCCCGATGAGGATCGTGCCGCCGAGGTTGATCCGGTGATTGTCGCGGCAGGCATCGGGTTCGAGAGCGAAGACCTGGCCCGGCGCCAGTTCGATGTCGTTCAGCAGCGGAACGGGCCGCAGGCCGTCGTGCTGCAGCAGGGGCGGAACCTTGTCGATGTTTATGCCGATCCGGCCGACGAGGGCGGTCGGCGTCAGCGTATGTACGAGCGGCGTCAGGGTCCACGCACCGCTGTCCTGCGCGGGCTGGGCCATCGCCGCGTCCAGTTCCTTGAACGAGATGCCGGGACGGGCGGTGTCGCGGCCGATTTCGTAGCTGCGCCGGGCGATCGTGGCGAGTTCGCGCAGCACAGTGGGCACCGGCTCGATCGCAATCGACATCTGCTGCTGCGTTTCGAGGCCGGCATAGGCGGGCATGATCTCCGCCTGGACCAGATCGCCTTCCTTCACGATGCGGGACTCGCCGCCCCAGTATGTCCAGAAGGGCGGTGCCCAGCCGACATCGTCCGCGCCGACGCTGATGATGAGGTTGGGCGGCGGCGTAGTGGCGCCGGCCTTGTGGATCACTTCCATGATGGCGGCGTAGATGTCGCGTTCGCGCACGCCCGGCCTGACCATGTCGAGCATCACCTGGCTGACGGTTTCGCCGATCGCCGCGCAGTGGCGGACGAGCCGCTGTTCTTCGGAGCTCTTGACGAGAATGGCCTTGCTGAATTCCAGCGAGACGTCGGTGAAGGTGGCGTCCGGCAGTGCGTCGAGCACCGCCATCCAGGTGCGGAAGGGAATGATCCCTTCCATTTCCCCCGGCGCCTTGCTGTCGAGCCCGACCACGCCGATGCGGGCGGTATCGAGGCCCCGCTCCTTCAGGACGGTCGCGACGGTCCCGCCAGCCGGTCCGACGCGGACATCGTCGATCCAGAAGTCCGTCCCCCGCATGTTTTCCGGGAAACGGCGGGTGATCCGGTGATGCGTCCAGGTGATGTAGGTCGGATCACCGCGGAGCGGCAGCACGACGACCCCTTCGATGCTCTCGTTCGAAAGGTAGCCTTCGAACCGTTCCTTGCCGCGCAGGCCGAACACGATCAGGGCTTTCAGATCGAGGGTTTCCATCAGTCTTCGGAGCAGGGCGTAGCGCCGGTCGCGCTCGGCAAGGCTCAAGACCGGGCTCTCTATAGTGTTCGTAGCGTGGCCCTTCGTCATCGTGGCGCCTTTCGTACGGGTTGATGAAGATCAGCCGCTGGCTTGCGGACGAGCGCTTCCGTGCCTAGGCGATCGACATCACCCGGGAGGCCAGTGGCTGATCAGTTTTTGGAGGCGGCGGGCGTTGGCCCTGCCAACATCAAAGGCCCGTGGACCAATCGGGCCAGTGCAGGGCGGCTCTTAGAGCGCGTCTTCCTGCATCGCCTGGTAGGTGGAGCGGACTTCGGGCGTGAAGCCGAGACCGCGCGCGAACGCTCCATCAACAACGCCGGACCAGGGATTGGTCAGGGGCGCTGCGTTTGGCGCGGCCGGCGATCCCGCGATTGCGCTGAGCTCAAGGATGGTCATCGGCGCGTCGTCGACAGTGTTTACGATGTGGCCGTCGAACGTTCCCTGAAGCGCCAGCTTGGTGACCGTGGCGATATCGCGGTGATGGATCATGCTCAGCCGGTTCGCTGGGTGCAGGTTCAGGAGCTGTGCGATATGTGGGATTTGTCCAATATGTCCGTCGTCATCGCCATAGACAAAGCCATAGCGAAGCACCGACCAGTTGAGGCCGCTCTCGCGGAGCAGCTTCTCCGCCGCGACCTTGCTGGCGGGATAGTCGCGCTTGGGCGAGACGTCGTCGCTTTCCAGCGACGGCCGGGGGCTATCTTCGTTATAGACGAGGCTGGTGCTGGCCATGATGAACCGCGCGGCGGGCGCGTTCGCCTTGGCGGCGTCGATCAGATTACGCGTGCCCTCCAGATTGACGTCCCAAATCTGTTTGGTGTCCGGCGTGCGAAGGACGCCTGCGAGGTGGACGATGGCTTCGACGCCCGCAACGGCGGCGCCAAGCGAGGGGGCGTCGAGGATGTCGCCCGCGACTGGAGACACCCCGGCCGGAAGTGATTTACCTTCGCGCACAAGTGCGCGGACGTCGATCCCGGCCTCGACGAGCCGAGGCAGGAGACGCGTGCCGACAAGGCCGGTCGCGCCCGTGACAAGAATAGTCATGCATTAGTTCCTTCGTTGATGCGTTTGTTCAGTCGTTCGGTAGCCGTCTGAAGGACGTTGACCACGAGGCTGAGGGAGTCTTCGTCCACACCCTCGAACGCGATGTCCAAGATGAGGGCGATGGGGTCGGGAAGCCGCTGCCAGAGGTCTTTACCCTCCGCAGTCAGGCTCAAGATCCGTTGCCGTTGGTCATTTGGGTCCGGCGCCTGCGCGACAAAGCCTTTCCGGACTAGTGCGCTGACGACGTCGCTCAATGCAGGCTTCTCGATCTGGAGCAACTTCGGGAAGTCGCGCTGAGCCGTTGGTCCGTGATGCACCAATTGGTGCAGGACATACCATTGCGTCGAGCCGAGATCGTACGGACGCAAGATGCGTTCGATCGCCGCGCGGCTCGCCAAGTGATAGCGCTTCGCCCACGCCCCTGCCGAATTGTGATGGGGCATGATAAATTCCTCCTTCATTCGGTACCGAACAATATCTATTCGGCGCCGAACGATCTGTCAAGCGCTTTAATCTCCGCGTTGCCCAGAGCGTCTAGCGCCCGGCGCCACCGCGGCGGCAATTTCGGTGAGATCTAGGTTCATCGCTGCGGGTTGCATTGGGGCGGCACCGATGCAACCCCGTTGCCCTCTTGGGGAAGATCGCTCCGGAAATGTCGGTAGACACGTTGCGTTGGTCCCGCGGTGCGGACGGCCGCCGCGCCGGGCCCACCGGCAGATGATCTTGTTTTTTTGGCCGCCCCGGGCTTCATCAGCGAACCAGATCTCTACCCGGTCAAGCGCGATGCTCTTCTCGACCGCGATCTTCTGCAGATTTCATCTTCGTGTCTAACGCACGCGCTCCCAGCGGATAGCGATCGTGGTGCCATCCGGACGCTGAAAGTTCTCCGTCATGTTGTCCCCGTCTACGACGAGGCGCAGCTCCTTGCGAGTGCGGACGGTGCCGATCCAGTTTGGAAAAGTCGATCCCTCGACTCGATTGCCGCTGAATTCGCCCGCTTCATCCACCGTGTACGTACCGAAGAAGCCAATGGTTTTCGCCATAGCAATCCGGTTCTCGGCATCCGTCCCCTCGCCCCGCGCGTCGGACGCAAAACGGGGAACGTCCGCGTCGGTCAATACTTCGACGAAATGCATGTCGGGTGTGAAACTGAGCAATCCGTTTGGCTTCGCTCCGTAAGCCGGCACGTTGGCTCCCTGTGGATCGAGCTGGGCAGATACCATCCGCCACGTGCCTAGCACTTGGTTAGGAGATCCGGCTTCAGCAGCGCTGCCCATGACCAAAATTCCTATTAAGAATGGGAGGTAGAACCGCGACGCTGGCATGATTCATTCTCCTGATCAGCTCGCTTTGAAGAGGCGACGTACGATGCGAATTTGCGTTTGGTCCCCAAGCCATCGACGCAACCGCCAGAGCTGCTTCGCGTCCGCTCCCACGAGATAGCGGAGACGGTCGCTTGGGTCATTCGCGGCTTGGAAAATAACGTCCGCAACCGCCTCAGGTGTGCTTGCACGCCGAGCGTTTCGTTCACGTGTGGTTTTAATCGCCTCCATCATCGGCGCATAGTCAGGCTGCGCTGAGTGATCGAGAACGTCCATGGAACGGCTTGCGAAGTCCGTCTTGGTTAGTCCGGGCTCAACGATTTTGACCTTGATGCCCAACCTGCCCAGCTCGTACCACAGCCCCTCAGACAATCCTTCGACTGCGAACTTGGTGGAGTTGTAAAGCGCGTAGGCGGGGAAGGCCATGAGGCCGCCTGTCGAGCTGACGTTTATAAGCGCTCCGCCGCGATTTGCGCGGAAGTGGGGCGCGATGGCTTTGATGCAGTCGATCAAACCAAAGACATTGACGTCATACTGGCGCTGCACCTGCTCGCGCGACGCGGCTTCGAGCGGACCAAGGGTGCCGTAGCCCGCATTGTTAACCCAGACGTCAATCTTGCCGAATGTCGAGATCGCTGTTGCAACGGCCGCCTGCACACTGACGACGTCTTGCACGTCAAGCGCTACAAGCTTCAGCTGATCCGTCTCGACCAGGTCCTTCTCGGCAAGAGGGCGACGCATAGCGGCAACGACGTTCCATCCATTGTTCGCAAAAAGCCGGGCCGTCGCCTTCCCAATGCCGCTCGACGCACCCGTGACCACTATCGTTCCCGCTTGATCCATTATCTGTGGCTCCGGACGGCTCGCGCAGAACAACTTCGTCGCTTCAGCCGCTTGATTGAGGATTCTCAGATAGGGAATTCTACCTTCAAGCATAATAAGGGTATTTTTGCGCAGCGTGATGAAGGATTTTCACCAATGAGGCCGCGGCTTGACGATCTCGCCATTTTTCTCGCGATCGCGGAGCAAGGCAGTTTTCGCCGTGCTGCGGCTCTGCTCGACCTTTCGCCGTCCGCGCTTAGCCATGCGATGCGGGCGCTTGAAACCCGGCTCGGCGCACGCCTTCTCAATCGGACAACGCGGAGTGTCGGCCTCACAGACGCTGGAGCAAGGCTAGCTGAACGGCTCCGGCCAGCGCTGTTCAGCGTGGATAGCGCCATCGCCGAACTGCGGGACGAGACTGGCCAGCTTTCCGGATGTATTCGTATCACGACGACCGAACATGGCGCCGTACTTCTCCTGGACCGCGGTATAGCGGAATTTCAGGAACGTCATCCTCTTGTAGAGATTGAGTTGGCAGTGGACGCGGCGTTAGTGGACCTCACAACAGGCGGCTTTGACGCTGGAGTTCGATTCCGTGATGACGTTCCGCTTGATATGGTGGCGATCCCGATATCGCCACACGCCGCGCTCGCCGCCGTAGCAGCACCTGCCTACCTTGCCGCACATCCGTTACCAGAGAGGCCGGCAGATTTGATGCAACACCGCTGTATCCGCCAGCGCTTCGCGAATGGCCGGGTTTATCGCTGGGAATTCGAGGACGAGGGCCGCGTCGTGACGATCGAGCCGCATGGAATGCTGGTGAGCAACAGTCTCCCCGCGATCGTCGCGGCGACTGTGCGTGGGGCGGGGATCTGTTACGTCCCCATGCATCACGTGGCAGCGCAACTCGCGTCCGGGCAATTGGTGCGATTGCTTGAAGACTATTCGCTTACTTTCGACGGCCCTTGTTTCTACTATTTGCCGTCACGCCACCCAACAAGGGCGTTCACCGCGTTCGTCGACCATCTGCGAAATACCTGTGCGTCACAGCTATGGAGCTAAGCCGATCTGCTTAGCGAAATGCTGGTCCGTCGCGTCGATCACCGGCTGCCGCTCGTCACGGTCGGGCCAGTTCGTGGCCGCGATGCTCCAGCTTCATCGTGTCGCCGTTGCCGGGTCACCACGATGATCGTTTCGCAAATTGAGGAGGCTGTTTAATCGGGCGCTCCATTCTCGAGGTCAGCGCCGGAGCCCTCGACCGAGGTCACAGCGTCAGCGTCCGCGGGAACTGCTGAGACGATATTCCTACAACGCAGTAGTCGCCGGACCGACAACCGCTTCACAAATTTCCAGCAGCCGCTTCAGCGTCGGGTTCGCGTTATTCTTCGGCCATACGACATTCCAAGAGACTGTCTGTGCCGGCTCGATCGAGACGAACCGCACTCCAGGATGGGCCGCGCCAAGGATCGAACTTATCACAAGCGTCAATCCATAGCCTTTGCCAACCATGTTCAAGAGATTGTCGCGCCCGACCTGATGGACGACGATCTCGGGTCGGAAGCCTGGGCCCGAGATGTGGCGCAAGATGATGCCCTCCACCTCCGGACCAGATCCATCGGCCATCACGAGGAGCGTCTCATCGCGCAGATCCTCCCAGGTAAGATGCGACCGCCCTGCTAGCGCATGGCTGGCGGGGAGCGCGGCAAAGAGCGCTTCTTCATAGAGGTGCCTGTTATCACAGTCGGGGGAGCGGGGTTTACCAACGAGGAATGCGGCATCGAGCCTGCCGTTCAGCATTCCGATCAGATGCGCCTGCGACGTACCCTCGCTGATCCTCACTTCGATTTTGGGAAATCGCTCATGGTAGGTCGCGAGCAGATCAGCGAGCTTCCCATCCGCAAGCGAAGCCATGACGCCGATCCGCAGCGTGCCGACAAAGCCCTTCTTTATCTGGGCGACGTCACCGACAGCCCTGCATAAATGTGCCGCCCCGAACTCGGCATCGCGCAAGAACCGCTCCCCCGTAAGCGTCAGTCGGCAGCCTATCCTGGTCCGTTCGAAAAGCACGATGCCCAATCGATCTTCCAAGGACCGAACGCGCCGGCTCAGAGTCGACTGGGAGACATCCGCTGCCCCTGCCGCCCGCCGGAGGCTGCCGTGCTGAGCGACGAGCATCGCATCCCGTAGGTGGCGTAGGTCAAACGCAAGATCAGGCATCGGCCGCAGGCTTTCGATCAACACGTACCGCCAGCTCCAGCTGCGTATCTCGGATTGGCGACCTTGCGACCATGTACCTCGTCGTCCCTTGACCGGCCCGAAAACCGCGAATGCCCTGGACTACGCCAGCCCGGACAGGCGCGACTGCGAGGCTTGCACCAATGCCCGCGTTTCAACGTAATCTCGAATGTCCGCCCGCTTGCCGCCGCGGGCCATGATCGCGAAGAACCAGTCGTAGTGAATGCCCTGGCCCCCCAGTTTCTCGGAAGGCAAGCTTCTGCCGTTGGTCACATCAATGATGGCTTGCTGCTGCCAGGTGACTAGCGCCCTTGGTGACCTTCGGGTCCTCTGCGAAACGGACATCGACTTACATCGCTGCTCAGCGAGCGCTGAGCATTCCGACGACCTGATCGAAGCGGCCATCCCGCTCCGCCCAACGCAAGAGCTTGACGCGTTCCACCAGGATCTCCCCCGGCGTGGGCTGCTGCTGGAACAGCGTCATTACCTCGTCCGCGAACTGATCTAGAGGCATATATCCGTCACGCGCGGACTGACCGGGCGTGAGCTCCGTCTGGACGCCTGGGGGAGCCAATTCTATCACATCGACCTTGCCCTTGAGCTGCGTGCGCAGGGATACCGTGTAGGAATGGATCGCCGCCTTGGTGGCGCTGTAGGTTGGCGTTGCGCTCAGCGGCACGAAGGCCAGGCCCGACGAGACATTAATGATCGCGGCGTCGGGTTGCACCGCCAGATGGTCGATCAGCGCATTGATGAGCCGGATCGGCGCGAGCAGATTTGTGACGATCGTCTCTTCGGCGTCAGCGAGATCGCGGCGTCTCGTCAGATCCTCGCTGCGCATGATGCCCGCGTTGTTGATGAGGACATTGAGCTCTGGATACTCGGTGACCACGCGTCTGGCGAAGGCCATGATGGCCTCGGGATCGTCGACATCGAGAGTCAAGGCGGACATCCGCTCCCGGCCGGCGATCGTCTCCTCAAGCGCCTCCCTGCGCCGCCCCGCGACGATCACGGCGTTTCCCAGGTCGTGAAAGCGCTGCGCCAACTCGCGCCCGATCCCGGACCCCCCACCGGTGAAGAGAATGGTATTTCCTACTGTTTTCATTAACATGCACTCCACTTGATCCAAGGGTCTGTCAGACGACGGCGCCGTTCGAGAAGATTGTCTGTCCGCTGACCCATGCGCCATCGCCGCTGCAGAGCGCAGCGATCGTATCGGCGATATCGGAGGGCTCGCCGATACGGCCCATGGGTGTGCGATCGATGAAGCCTTGGATTTGCTGAGGGGTCTTTCCGTCGGTGAAGAGGGTTGTGTTAACGAGCCCCGGCGCCACAGCATTGACGGCGACTTTCCGTGCGCCCAGTTCCTTTGCGAGGACACCCGCATACATTTCCTGGACCGCTTTGGTCGCCGCATAGGGTCCATAGGTCGGGGACCGAAGCTGCACGATACTCGAAGAAAGCGTGATGATGCGCCCGCCCTCACGCACACGCCGCGATGCTTCGCGCAGCACGTTGAAGCTACCTTTGGCGTTGACGGCGAGCATCCTGTCGAAATGCTCATCCGTCATATCGCGGAAGGGCGCGAGCCGCATGATGCCGGCGTTGCTCACCACCACGTCGACGCCGCCAAAGGCACGGTCGTTCGCATCGAAGAGACGACGGACCGCAGCCGGATCGCTGACGTCCGCCTGTTCCCAGACAGCGCGTCCACCGGAGGCTTCGATCTCGCGGACGACGCCTGCCGCAAGGTCACGGTTGACCACGCAATTGACCGTGACCGCGTAGCCGTCTCGCGCAAGGCGCTTGGCGGTCGCGGCGCCGATGCCCCTGGAAGAACCCGTCACCAGTGCGACCTTCCCGTTCGATGCTTGCGCAGGCCGAGTGGTCTGAGCATTGGCCGTGCCCACCGCCATCACAGCGGGAACCAGCGCTGCCGCCGTCAGCACGGCCCGTCGTGGTACATCGTTTCGTTCAGCCATCGGAGTTCCTTTCTGCTCGATAAAGCTGCAGGGACATCCATACGGTTCGGGCGGATCAGAAACTTGCCGAGCTATGCGTGAAGTTTGCCTAATCCTGTAGCTTAGGTGATTTCTATTCGGGTTCAGCCTATATTCGACCGGATCATTGGAGAGATGCATGGACGCGCTTAAAGAGGCCGTACGGAGCTATGCCTTTACCCACGCAAATCCGGATGGTCTTGCGCTGACATCTGTTCCCGGGCTGCGGATGATGTGCGTCGAGACGCCGCGCGGCGATCTTCACTCTGTCTACCGTCCGCTGGTTTGCCTAGTTCTGCAGGGCGCAAAGGCAATGACTGTGGGTGGTGAGCAGCGAACCATTTCCGCTGGGCAATCAATTATCGTGAGCGCCGACATGCCGGTAGTAGGCCGCGTTGTACAAGCTAGCCCGAGCAAGCCCTATCTCGCTGTTGCCGTCGAACTTCAGCAGGGGGTTCTTGGTGAATTGACCGCTCACCTGGGCGCTGTCCGGGCTGCAAGAACGTCCCGGACACCCACACTGTTTTCCGAGAACACAAATAATGCCGTAATGGATTGTGCATTGCGCCTGATGTGTCTGCTCGATCGACCTGAAGCAATTCCGCTTCTTCATGAAGGGATCACGCGCGAACTGCATTATTGGCTTCTGTCCGGCCAGCACGGTGAAGCGCTTCGGGCGCTTGCCGACCCAACGAGCTATGCGAGCCGTCTTGGCGCTGCTATCGCGGTGATAAGGCGAGATTATCGATCAAGGATTCTAGTGGATCAACTCGCGGCGGTTGCTGGGATGAGCCTCACAGCCTTTCACAAGCACTTCAAGCAGATGACATCGCTTACTCCAGGTCAGTTCCAGAAGCGGCTGCGCTTGACCGAGGCGCGCCGGCTCATGCTGGAGCATGGCTTTTCGGCAACGAGTGCGGCGCTCGATGTCGGCTTCGAAAGCGTCTCGCAGTTCACTCGCGAATATGGACGGCTGTTCAAAACGCCTCCGAAGCGCGACGTCCTCCGCGTGCGGGACGCGCTAGGCACGAAAAATGGAGCAATTGACGGTGACGGGGTGGACAGCCCCGGTACCAGCGTAGGCATATATGGTTTTGCGCAACGCTGACCCAGCTGCTGCACAGGTCAGGCGTCAATGCACCTCGCCCCCTGCGTCAGCATTGCGCCCCCTCAATGCGGGAACGCGTCGCTTTCAAACGGCTGCACGAGGCAAGCCCTATCAAAATTCGGTCATCGGCACGGTCTTGGCCGAAGATCGTTGTGGGCGAAGAAGAAGAGCGAAGACCGCGCCCAGGAGCGCCGCCAAAGCCGCTGCTGTAATCGCGTAGCGTATGCCTTGGATCATCGCCTCGGTTCCAGTCGCGCCAGGATCGGCGAAGAACGACGAAACCGCGATCAGCAAAGCCAAGCCGATGGCGCCGCCGACTTGAAATGTCGTGGAAGCCATGGCGGAGGCGACCCCCTGCTCCTCGTCGGCGATATCTGAGCCGACCGCTATCCAGATCGGTCCCCAGGCAATGCCTTGTCCAAGGCTGCCGATCAGCAGGCCAGCGACGAGATCCACGTAGCCGGCGCCAGGGACGAGGCATGCCGCAATGGCCGCCGTCCCCGCCGCACCGATTGTGAAGCCCACAATGATCGTCGGCTTCACGCCGAGCCTGTTGGTCATGCGCGTGCCGATCTGCGTTCCGGCGGCTTGGAGGATGCATGGCAACAGAAACGCGAGCCCGGTCTGCATGGGCGAATAGCCGAATGCATCCTGAAACAGCAGCGTCTCAAAATACGGCAACGCGAAGAAGGTGCCCATGTAGAGGGCTGTCAGCCCCATGCCCACGCACAAGTTGCGATTTTTCAGAAAGCGCAAGGGCATCAACGGGTCGCGGCCGCGCGCTTCGATGCCCACAAAGGCAACGAGCACGAACACCGCCAGTAGTGCCAGAGCAGCCGTCGATGCCGTGGCCCAACCTGCCTGACCGCCATGAACGATCGTGTAGACCAGTAACGTCGCACCCGCCGTAACGGTCACGGCACCCGGCAGATCAAAACTGCGCCTGGCATGCGACGGTCGATCGCCAGGTATCGCAACAAGGGCGCCCGCAGCCGTCAGGAGGCAAAGAGGAACGTTCACCAGGAAAACCGAGGGCCAGCCGAACAGACTTACGAGCACGCCTCCGATCAGCGACCCGAGTGTCAGACCACACGAGCCGAATAAGGCCCAGATGCCGAGCGCACGCACGCGTTCCGGTCCCTCTGCGAACAGCACGTTGACAAGCGCTACCGTCGACGGGAAGAGCAGCGCTGCACCCAGCCCCTGGATCGCGCGCGCCACGACGATCAGCGTTGGTGATGTCGCAAGGCCACCCAGCAACGACGCGGCCGCAAAAAGAACAAGCGCCCCGATAAACAAGCGCCTGCGTCCGAGAAGATCAGAAGCCCGGCCGCCCAGGAGCAGGAAGCCCCCGAAGACGACCGTGTAGCCATGCATGACCCATTGCAGACCGTTCTCGGAGAAGCCGAGTTCAATTCCAATCCGGGGCAACGCAACATAGACGATGGTGAAGTCGATCGCCATGATCAGATGCGCAAAGGCGATGAGGAACAGGCCAAAACCGCGCGTCCCTAGCGAGCGACTTTCAACCATGGTTCTTCACCAAGGCTCCGGGAACGTCATCCACAAAGTCGAGTATGGCCCCGGCGATCTCGGCTGGACGTTCCAACGTTGCGAGATGTCCTGTGTCGATCTCCAGATATCGGGCGTTGGGAATCATATCGACGAGGCCACGCGCATGGGCTGGTGGGACCATCTGATCGTGCGTACAACCGATAATGAATGCGGGTTTTGTGATGCGCCTCGCTTGGTCGCGCACGTCCAGCGTCATGTTAAGTTCGATCTGGCGCGCCATCCCCTCCCAGTTGTTTTCTGCGACGATCTCCTCGATGGTTTGAATGGTCGTCTGCGGATCCATTTGCGACAGAAAGTCGGGACTAAACCCGGCGAGCAAAAGCAAGCGGGCCATTGATCGCCGATCGGTGCGGATCAAATCCCGCCAAAGCTCCATCTCCAGTCTGAACCGTGGGTCCGCGCTGTCTGCTAATCCCGCGATCAAGGTCACGGAGCGCACAAGATCGGGATATTCGGCTGCTATGTAGATTGCGATCGCGGATCCCAGCGAGAAGCCGACCAGGTCGAAAGGTGCTGTGCCAACCTCCTCTGCGGCGGCGACCGCTTGGGCGGCTAGTAGAGCGACAGTAAGCGGCCTGCCGTCATCGACAGTCTCACCCGACCCGGAAAAATTCGGGCGAATGACCGTGCGTGTCTCGGCAATATTTGCGACCAGAGGCGCCCAATTAGTTTCAGAATTACCGCCTGTGCCATGCACCAGCATCAAACCTGGCCCAGATCCATCGACCTGGAAGGCCACCTTTGACTGTTCAACTTCAACAAATCGCATCTATTGCTCCAACTTTCCGCGACGTTTCTCCGGATGGCACAAGGTCCTTGATCCGGAGGGGGCCAGTGCTCGTGAGGTACGGGTTGGCATCTTGCCGGCGCGAACATACAACAAACGAAGGGTGCCTACGCTTATATACGTAGGGTGCCTACGCTTATCAAGAGAAGTGACGGACATGCGTCAAAAGTCTAATTCCACCTCGACACGGCGCCCACGGGCAGACGGCGAACGCAATCGAGCGCGCCTTATCGCGGCCGCCAAGGCCGCCTTCGCCGAACGCGGCGCAACCGCCAGTCTGGAGGGAATCGCAAGCGAGGCGAATGTCAGCATCGCCTCGCTCTATCGCCACTTTCCGACCCGCGACGCGCTGATCGAGGCAGTGTATCGGCAGGAAACAGACACGCTCATCGACGCGGCCGTGAAGCTGATGGATCAGAGAGAGCCCAAAACGGCCCTGCGCGAATGGTTGCTGCTGTTCGTAGAATTCCTCGATACCAAGCACGGAATGGCGGAGGCACTGAACACCTTGATCGGGGGCCCGGATGCCCTCTACAGCGGAACACCGGGCCGCCTGGCCCCTCCCGTCACCGCACTGGTCGATCGCGCGGTCAAGACCGGCGGCTATCGGATTGATGTTGAGCCGATAGACCTACTGCGCGCCATTTCAGGCGTAGCGAACCATACTGCCAATGCGGAGTGGAAGCAGTCCGCGATCCGAATGGTGGACCTCCTGCTCAAGGGATTGCAAGCCAAGGAATAGCGTTCACAAGCTTCCGACGCGGCCCGAAAGGTCCACGAGGGAGTTTCGACGTCCTGCTCCCGCTAAAGATGTATGCTGGGACGTGTGGGACTCGCCGGTGCCCGAGGGCCGACAGCCCTACAAGCGGCCCCTCGACTTCCACGATTATCAACTGCCTGGGGGCTAAGGCAGCGAATGCCAGCTAACTCCAATGCAGCTTCGGAGCGAGATTCCCACGGTGGGGGAAATACAGGAAGAAGGCTGCAAAGGGCGGGCAATAGTCCTCAAAGAGAGGCATAGGGGAAGATCTTGTGCCCCAGTTCCGGCTTTGAGGTATTCGGTCGGCGACAGAGCGCCTCGAGGAATCGAACCGACACTCCTATCGGAACCGGATTTTGAAGGGAGTCGCGTTACTGAATGCGCCCCCTCGTTGTAGGCCCAACACGTTGCGATCTCGTCCAGCGCCTGTTCAGCCCTATGCTGCACCTAGCAGTCAGGAAAAAGCCGCCGATGTGTACGCTATAGCCCGAAAATACCGCACGGCGTTTCGAAGGGGCTTCCAGTATCAGCATCTATCATTCTCAATCGCCTCAGCAATGCAGGAGATTTCAGAATGGCAAAGATCGAACCAACGCAACTGCGGAGAACCATCCGGCGACAACAGTTGCGGGAGATGGTGCCCATGGCCGACAGCACTATTTATGAAATGGAGCAGCGCGGCGAATTTCCCCGGCGGTTCGCGCTCTCGCCACGTTGTATCGTGTGGGATCTGGCCGAGGTCGAGGCTTGGTTGATCGCACGACGGACCGCCCCAATCCGTCGTGCGCAACACCCCGACGTCACCAAGCGCAGATCCCGTCCAGTCAGAGAGCGGGATCAAGCTCCATCAAAGGCATAGCTGCAGGCATTAGCGTGGGGGCATGCCTACGACCATCCACCCATGCGTCCACCGTATCCGCCCACTCCTGCATCATGTGCCGGCGCTGGACCTCGTATTCCGCCTTGTTGTAGACGCCACGGGAAGACCGGCCATCCTCGTGCGCCAAGCACTTTTCGATCCAGTCGCGATTGAAGCCCAACTCATTTAGTAGGGTCGATCCAGTTCGCCGCAGATCGTGTACCGTGAACGGTTCGAGCGGCAGCCCATCTTCTTTGGCCTGCTCCACAACTGAATAAGTGACCCGATTGAACGTCGCTCGAGACATTGGAGCGTCGGCATCGTAGCGCGAAGGTAGTAGATACCGGGAGTTGCCGGCGCAGGTCTTGAGCGCAATCATAATGTCGAGAGTCTGGCGGCAGAGATAGACGTTGTGCGCCTTCGACCGCTTCATTCGCTCCTTGGGAATCGTCCAAACAGCGTTCTCGAAATCGACCTCATCCCACACCGCGTCCTGCAGTTCGCTCTTGCGCACCATCGTCAGCAAGAAGAGCCGCATTCCGAGCCGGATCGTCGGCAACGTCGCGACCTTTTCCAACTCCTTCAACATCACTCGAATTTCCGCAGGCGACAGCGCCCGATCCTTCGGCGCGAACGTCGCGATCGATGCTGGTCCGACGTCATCGGCCGGATTGGCAACCTTCTCGCCGTGCAAGATCGCGAAGCCGTAGATCTGTTTCAGGATATCCCGGACGTGAATCGCCGTTGCTGGCGCGCCGCGATCGACAATTTTGCCGCATTGCGCACGAAGATCGTCCGGCGTGATCTCAGTAAGCAGACGGTTGCGCCAAACCGGCAGTAGCTCTCGTTCAAAGATAGAGCGACGCATCGCTCGGGTGCTGTCGGCCATCGGCGCATTCACCAGCCACTTTTCGCCGAACTCGCCGAAGCTCTTGGCTTCCTTGATCCGACGCTTCTCGCGCTGCTTCTCAATGGCCGGTGAACGACCTTCGCTGATCGCCCGCCGCGCGTCCAGGCACAGCTCCCGGGCTCGGGCCAGCGAGATTCCATCTCGCCCGTATTTGCCCAGGTAGACTGTCTCGCGTCGACCATTAAGCCGGTAGTCCAACCTGAACGAGAGCGCACCAGATGGCGCGACACGCACATACATGCCGTCGCGGTCCGTCACCTTGTACATTTTCTCTTTGGGTTTCAGCGCTTTGATCGCTGCATCCGTCAACATGCTATGCCACCTCCAAAAAAGTACCGTCGCGCGTTTTTGGGGGGCTCTCGCCGGAAAAGTCTGCGTATTGTCAGCAGCTTAGAGTCAAAAAAGTACCGTCAGGAGCCTCATCTCCCTTGACGGTACTTTCAAATTTCGTCGCGATCAATATGGCCAAGGCCCGTCAACGGGGCCGACGGCCGCGATCTCTGCCCACCAATAGGCATCGATAGATATCGACAGGAATATTTATTTTTATCAGTGCGTTAGGTCGCACGCTAGCGTGGTTTTGGATATGCCCGGATAGGCAAAAATCATTCCCACTCGATCGTGCCCGGCGGCTTGCTGGTGATGTCGTAGGTCACGCGGTTGATTCCGCGCACCTCGTTGATGATGCGGGTGGCCACCCGGCCCAGGAACTCATGGGGGAAGGGGTAGTAGTCGGCGGTCATGCCGTCGACCGAGGTCACGGCGCGGAGCGCGCAGGCGTAATCGTAGGAGCGGCCGTCGCCCATCACGCCCACGGTACGCACCGGCAGCAGCACGGCGAAGGCCTGCCAGATGTCATCGTAAAGGCCGGCGTTGCGGATTTCGTCCAGGTAGACCGTGTCGGCCTTGCGCAGGATGTCCAGCTTCTCCAGCGTGATCTCGCCGGGGATGCGGATGGCGAGGCCCGGGCCCGGGAAAGGGTGGCGGCCGATGAAGGCCTTGGGCAGGCCCAGCTCCACGCCCAGGCGGCGGACCTCGTCCTTGAACAGCTCGCGCAGCGGTTCCACCAGCTTCAGGTTCATGCGCTCCGGCAGGCCGCCCACATTGTGATGCGACTTGATGGTGACGCTGGGGCCGCCGGTGAAGCTGACGCTTTCGATGACGTCGGGGTAGAGCGTGCCCTGGGCCAGGAAGCCGGCGCCGCCGATCTTCTTGGCCTCGGCATCGAAGATCTCGATGAAGGTGGCGCCGATGGTTTTGCGCTTCACCTCCGGGTCGCTGACGCCGGCCAGCTTGCCCAGGAACAGGTCGGCCGCGTCCACATGCACCAGCGGGATGTTGTAGTGGTCGCGGAACAGGGTCACCACCTCATCCGCCTCACCCGCGCGCATCAGGCCGGTGTCGACGAAGATGCAGGTCAGCTGGTCGCCGATGGCTTCATGGATCAGCACGGCGGCCACCGAGCTGTCGACGCCGCCGGACAGGCCGCAGATGACCTTGCCGGTGCCGACTTGGGCGCGGATCTTCTCGATGGCCTGGGCCTTGAAGGCGGCCATGGTCCAGCTGCCCGACAGGCCGGAAACGGAGAACAGGAAATTGCGGATCAGCGCGTCGCCATGTGGGGTGTGCACCACCTCCGGATGGAACTGCACGGGTCGCCGCCGCCTTCCCCTCCGCCTGCGGCAAGACCAACTTCGCCATGATGGTGCCCCCGGCCGCCTTCGACGGCTGGAAGGTGCGGACCATCGGTGACGACATCGCCTGGATCAAGC
>NZ_BACU01000242.1 GCF_000333275.1 Azospirillum sp. B4
AGCTGCCTCGAGCTGTACCTGAAGAGCGTCCCCTTCGGGACGCAGGCGCCGGGGCTTAACGACAGCGCCTCGGCAGAGCGCCATTCGCTCGCGGCACGAAAGCTGGTCGAAGGCGCTTCCCAAGGAATCGGGCGACCTGTGGGATGACTTTCTGGAATGGGATGACGATAGCCGGCCCGCGCTGTTCGCCCACATCGTCAGTCTCTCGGTCAACGCGCTTTACGAGCCTTGGAACCGGCGGCCAAAGGCTGTTGCCCATGCAGACCGGCTGGCGCAGGCCGTCGATCTCGATATGGCGGCAGCCGGATGGAAGCCGACCGTGGATAACTTCCTCGGTCGGGTGACGAAGGCTCGCATCCTTCAGGCCGTGGCCGAGGCGAAGGGTCAACGCGCGGCTGATCGGATCGAGCATCTGAAGAAGGGCGACATGGCGGCGGAAGCACAGACGTTGCTTGCCGATACCAACTGGTTGCCCGAACCGTTGCGCACCGCCGATCGGAGCAGGCCGGGTGTTGAATCCGCCGTGACCGCCGAGGCTGTCGAGGCAATCGAAGAAGCGACGGCAATCGACGGCGAAACGGCCATGGCCGAAGGCGAGCCGTTCGCGGAAGATGAGATGGCCGACGACATCCCCCACACGGTCGCGGCCGAATAACCGTCAACGACTTGCGAGACTGGCCCGCCGGCGACGGCGGGCCTTTTCGTTTGGGAAACGACCATGGCGCAAAACCCACATGATCTTTCACGCATTCTCGCCGACCGTGCCGAGGCGGTTTGCCGTCACTACCTCTCCAGCGGTCGCCGCGAGGGCGGCTATTGGCTCGTGGGAGACGTGCGCAATACGCCCGGCCGCTCGATGTATGTCCGGCTCAAGGACTCGCCCAAAGGTCCAGCCGGCAAATGGGCCGACGCGGCGACAGGCGAACATGGCGATCTTCTCGACGTCATCCGGGAAAGCTGCGGCCTGGTCGATTTCAAGGACGTCGCCGACGAGGCCCGGACCTTCCTGTCGATGCCGCTACCGGAACCGGAGGCCCGCCAGCACCAGCGGCAAACCCCGGCGCCGCATGGCTCGCCCGAAGCGGCGCGCCGGCTGGTTCGCATGTCGCAGCCGATCTACGGCACGCTCGCACAGGCGTATTTACGGGAACGCGGCATTACGGATTTACGCGGAACCGGAAGCCTGCATTTCCACCCGCGCTGCTACTATCGGCCCGACGAGCATTCGCCGACCGAGACCTGGCCGGCGATGATCGCGGCCGTCACCGACCTCGACGGCAAGATCACCGGGGCGCATCGCACCTGGCTCGATCCCCGCCGACGCGACAAGGCGCCGATCGACACGCCGAGGCGAGCAATGGGCGATCTTCTCGGCAACGCTGTTCGCTTCGGCATCGGCGGCGAGGTGATGGCGGCCGGCGAAGGCATCGAGACCGTCCTGTCGCTCCGCCAGGTCCTTCCCGACATGCCGATGCTGGCGGCGCTCTCAGCGGGGCATCTCGCCGCCATCCTGTTCCCCGACACGCTGCGGCGGCTCTACATCGTCCGCGACAACGACCCGGCCGGTGACGGGGCGCGTGATGCGCTGATCGAAAGGGCGAACGCCGCCGCGATCGAGGCGATTGTCATCTCGCCCGAGCTGGACGACTTAAACGAAGATCTGCGCACGCTCGGCCTGGATGCACTGCGCATGGAAGCCCGGTTGCAGGTCGCGCCGCAGGACGTCGCCCGCTTCATGGCGTTGGCGGCATAGCCGGCAGGAGAACGGCCTGCGGTTTCGCCGCCACGCTCGGCGGATGAGTCAATCCATCGGAGGGGCACCGCGCTTCGGCCTTCGAGAGGGCGATCGGCCCACAAGCCGGCCAGCCGGNCAATGNCNNCNGCNNANTANNNNCCNGCNGCCCTGCNNGCCNNTCCNTCNCCANGCCAAATAGCCGGCCTTAGCCATCGAGCCCTGCGCTGCGCTCCGGGTGCCCGGCCTGTCGGCCTGGTGGGCTTCGTCGCCATGAAGGCCGCGACGGTCGCGGTCCAACCGACGAGCATCCCATGCGCGATCACGACGACTTCGAACCGCACCACGAATCCTCACCCACCGACCATGTCCTCAACGAACTCCAGCTCCACGGCTACCGACCCTTCACCGACGAGCCCGACCAGCGGCTACTGCCCGACGGCAACCAGGTCGCGGGCGCTGTCGCCGACATCTTCGACGCCCTGATCGGCACCCTGGAGGACACGCGTCTCGAACCCGATCTCGACGATCTCCTCTGGTCGACCGTCAACGTCTTCCACCGCGCCACCGAACGGATCGGCCGGGAACTGGACGACAACGAGCAGGCCCAGAAGCGGGCGCAGCGCGAACAGGACGGCAGCGAGGTGAAGTCGGTCGAGCTGGAGCGCCTGATCGCCGAGGGCATGACGCTGATCGAGCGCCAGAACGCCTTCGAGCTAATGCGCGACCAAGCCGCGGAACACTATGAGCGCCACGTCGGCAAGCCCTGGCTCCCGCGCAGCGGATCGAAGGTCAACCATCGCAATCTCACCTCGGCGATGATCGACAGTCGCGACTTCCTGATGGCGAAGAAGCGCGCAGACCAGGAGGTACTCCTGCCGCCGGGCCCGAAGATCGTCGTCACCGGCGGGCTCGACTTCGATGATCACCGGCTGATCTGGGCCAGGCTCGATCAGGTCCACGAGAAGCATCCCGACATGGTGCTGATCCACGGCAAATCGCCGAAGGGCGCCGAGAAGATCGCCTCGCTCTGGGCAAAGAATCGCAAAGTCCCGCAAATCGGCTTCGCGCCCGACTGGACGAAGCACGGTCGGGCAGCACCCTTCAAGCGCAACGACGACATCTTGGAGATCGTGCCGAAGGGCGTGATGCACTTCCCGGGCACCGGCATCCACGACAACCTCGCCGACAAGGCCAGGAAGCTCGGCATCCCGGTCTGGAAGTTCGGCGGCGCGTAAGCGCCGCCTCTACCTAGCGGGGGCAATACTGGAACGCAGCCCACGGCGTTTCTACTTACCCACGTAACGGACAGCGGGGCTTCGATGAGCACAATCACGAACGACGACTACAAAACGCATATGGCGCCTATCATCGCCGAGGGGTTCGCGCTCGATCCCCCCGGATTTGAGCGTCTTTCGTTGTGGACGCACTTGCTGATGCACCTCGTCAACGCGCGGACCAACTTCGAGTGGGTGCGAGATCATCCGGTCGAACTCGGCGAAATGGAAAATTCGCTGCGCCAACAGGCGTTCTTCGTCGCGGGGATCTTGGCCTATTGCCGCTGCTATGCGTCTTCTGGCTCCGGCATTCCGATGCTCGACGCCAAAAAGGTCTTCGAGGGCTCAGATGATGGCAAGCAGGTCCATGAGCGCCTGATCGCGCTTCGCAATTCGATCGCCGCACACACGGACGCATCGGACATCGTCCGCCTCACGCTCGCGGTCAAAGACGAGCCGGGGCGGCTCATCATCCGGCATCTCTGGACGATGGCAGTGCCGGTCGACGAGATCGACGATTTTCTGGAAGCCGTCGCTCACACGGAGCATTTCGTCACGGTCAGCCTCAACAAGTATCTGAACCGGCTTGAGAAGGAACGAAGCAAGACGATCGAACTGGACTGAACATCTCGCGGTACCGGCTCTGACGCGAAAACCCGTTCCCGCTTCATTTGCGCTGATCCTTGGTCAGACGGATCGCCTGACGCCATCAACCCATAAAGGGTCGGCGATGCGAGCATGCCGCCGCTGCGGCTTCGCCTGCGCGGTGATTGCAGCGCTCCGTCCGACACATCGGGCGCCTGTCAGCGGGGGAAGGCCCTCCGCTCGAACAGGAGCCGGATCGATGTCCCTCACCGACGCCCACGCCTTCGCCTTCAGCCTGGCCACCACGCTGATGGCCGCCATCATCATCTTCCAGGCCGGCGACGGCACGCTGTCGGTCACGCCCGCCAGCGAATATGACGGCGACATCGCCGCCATCGTCTATGAGATCGACCCCTTCGCCCCCTGACCCGGGCGACTCGGTCGCAGGAGCGGAAATCGCCGCCGAATTCCGCTCCCGGCACGCGCACTCTTGCGCTATACTTCAGCAGCGCCGTGGTGGTGTTGGAAAGCGCGACCGTCAGACTTTGTCTATGCGGAGGCCACCACCATGATCATCCTCGCAATACTTTCGTCCCTCGCAGCGATAGGCCTGCTTTGCTGGCTGCTGTTCACGATGGCCGTCTTCGCGCTGCCGGCGTTCGTAGGTGTGACCGCGGGCGCCTGGGCGCACGGCACGGGCGCCGGCATCCCGGGCGCCATCCTGGTCGGCGCCGTCGCGGCGGCGATCACGCTCGCCGCCGGCCATCTGCTGATCACCTTCGTCTGGCCTGTATGGTTGAAGCTGATCGTCGCCTCAGCCTTCGTGGCGCCGGCGGCGATCGCCGGCTTCCATGCCACCCATGGCATCGTGAAGCACCTCATGCCCTCCGACGCGTGGCAGATCACCTTCTCCGTCATCGGCGCGGTCGCGGTCGGAATCACCGTTTTCGTGCGGGTCGCTGAAATGGCGGCGACTCCGGCCCCGTCCGGCCGGGACCTTGCACGGGCCTGATCTTCGTCATCGCCGTCGGGAGGATCAGGGCAACCGTGGCCGTGGTCGTTCCCGTCGGCTGATGCCGGAAGGATGGGCGTGTGCGACGCGGATCGACGCTGGTCCGGAAACCCGGTTCTCGTTGGAGCGCTGCGAGAGCTGAGCCGTGTCTAGGCAGGCACCGGACATCGGCGCGGCGATCTCGGCGGTAGCGGTACGATGGCCGGATGCGGCAGCGTCGGCCTGGCGGGAGGAGACGAAGTCGGTGAGCGTGCTGTGGCGCCGGTTTGCCGGTGCGGGACGGCCGCCATCTTCTCCGTTATCTGACCGTGCCTCGACCGCTCCAAACGGCCTCTTCAATGGCCTGATCTGGCCGAAGGCCGGCTGCGCCTCGATCGCCTATGCCGCAACAGCCGCGTCAAACTTTCTTCCCCTGCCAGCTGCGCCGTCATTCCTCGCGAGACAAGAAAGCCCTCCTTGGCTGTCAGGCCCCTTCGGGGTGCGCCGTCGATCGCCTCCGGCCTGCCGATCGCCATCGAGGCCGCAATGGTGCGGGCTCGGGAACGGAAAACGGAGACTTACAATGGCGACCATCGGCACATTCAAGAAGACCGGCTCGAACGAGTTCACCGGCGACATCGTCACCCTCAGCGTCCAGGCCAAGAACGTGCGCATCGTCTCCGACCAGCGCGCCACCGGCGAGAACGCCCCTAGCCACCGGGTCCTGGTCGGCCGCGCCGAGATCGGCGCCGCCTGGTCCAAGCGCTCCAACGAGGGGCGCGACTATCTGGGCCTCAAGCTCGATGATCCGAGCTTCAACGCCCCGATCTACGCCAACCTCTTCAACGACGAAGGCGAAGACACCTTCTCGCTGATTTGGTCCCGCCCGAACGGGCGGCGTGGCGACTGAGGCCCCGCGCTAGGCCCCGGCCGGAAGGCCGGGGCCTTCGACGTCCAGAGCGACCGAATCAGTTCGCGCCGCATGGATGCAAGTGGATCGCCAGAGGACCTTAAAGCTGGCCATGGCACCTGAGAACGACTATAATAGTCGTAGTTCTGGCGTGCCCGTAGGTCCGAGTGGGAGGTGATCATGCATGATCACCGCCCGACAATCGCGGGCCGCACGCGCGTTGCTGGGTTGGACACAGGAGACGCTCGCTGACCGGGCCCGGGTATCTTTGACCGCGCTGAAGCGCCTCGAGTCCGAAAGCGGCCTCGAGGTCTATGAGAGCACGCGTGATGAAGTCCGGCGCGCGTTCGAGGCTGGCGGGATCGTCTTCCTGAACTCCGACCAGGGTGTGGGAGTGATGCTTGTCAACAGGAAGAAAGACGACTGACGCATCGGCGGGCGATCGCGCCGCTCCGCCGCCGTGTATACGGTCTGGCGATGGCTTCTGTTCTCAAAGCAGCGTTAACAATCCCCTTCAAAATGGATACATCTATGAACGGGGGATACCGTGACCAAAGAAGACTTTCTGGACCAGCCGCCTGACGGCGCAGCGCTCACCGCTTATGACCAGGCGCATCTGAAGCTTTATCTGCGCCTTCTCGATGCCGATGCTGACGGTGCGGACTGGAAAGAAGTCGTCGAAGCGCTCTTCGGAATCTGTGCCAAAACAGATCCAGAGCGCGCCGCGCGCGTCCACACCGCTCATCTCTCCCGCGCCAAATGGATGACTCAGAGCGGCTACAGCGAACTCCTGGGGCCCCGCCTCCACTGAGGTGATGCAGGACTTGCATCACGTTGATCCGACTTCGTTCTTCCCAGCAATGACTCAACTTGGAATCGTCATCGCTTCACAACTCGCGTTGCGTAACATTTGCGCGGAGGCGGCGGAGGATGTCCGACGAAGAAAGTTGGCGGTCTGAGGCCGCCTATGACTATATCGATCAGCTTACGACAAGCGAACTTGCCTGGGAATTCCTACGGCGAAACCCGGATTACAGAAGGTCCTTTCAGGAATTGTTGTCCTCCGGGCGGTTGAGCGACGAAACAGCGACGGCGTTTGCTCAGCAATGGGGGTTATGTTTTCGCAGCAGACCCACGCATCACGGGCCTCGCGCAGCCGATCTTCTGGACCCCGCAAACCGATCCGGCGGCGATCATCCTCCAAAGCGGGCCCGCCCTGTCCGAAGGTTCTCATCTTACCGTTGACGATCTTCGGGCTTACGCTGTTCGAGACCGCGAAGCAACGCTTCTGCGGTTGAACCTCCACGGCGAGCGATTCGATGTCAGCCTTTCCGGTTCGAAAGAAGGCGATGCGCTCGCCGCGGTGATCCCGCTGGACGAGATGACACCGGACCGGCTGACGGCGTTGGGCCGGTTCTGGTCGGCCGCGACAGGCCGAGCGGTGCCGGCGGACCCGCGCATCACGACCCAGCGGCTTCAACGGGCGCGACAGATGCTACGTGCCGTCGATGCCCGCGAGACTGGCGCCACCTACCGGGCCATCGCCCACTTTCTTTTCCCCCAACATGAGAACGACGCGTCGTCGTGGGTTGGCAGCGCCATCCGCGAAACCACCATTCGTCTCGCCCGCGACGGCATGAAACTCGTTCGCGGCGGATACCGGGCGCTGCTGCGCCGTCCCCGACGCGAACGCTGACACCCACCCGGGTGTCGAATTTAGCTTCCTTACTTCGACATCGTCCAAGGCGCCGTCTTCGCGCCACCGTGCTCGCAACCCGCCGCTCGTTCGCAGCGGCCTCCCGCGAGATCACGGAGGTTCGATCATGGCCGAAAAAGCCACCAATCTACCGCCACGATACCTAAGAACGCAGGAGGCGGCCCGCTTCCTCGGCCTTTCCGAGCGCACGCTCGAAAAGCATCGCACCTACGGCACAGGTCCGACCTATCGGAAGCTCGGCGGCCGCGTCGTCTATTCGGTTGACGACCTCCAGACCTGGGCGGATCGCGGTCTCGTCACCTCGACCTCCGATCCACGCGGCGGGACCGTCCTTCCGGCAAAGCGCCAGGCGGCCGCTCCTACCGCTGCCGGCCGCTTCCCGCGCTGAGCTCCTCACAATGTCAGCGCGCCATCACCATAGCGAACGCGAGCAGCTCGATCTCTTCAGGGCGCTTCCCGGCGATCTCGCGCCGCGCGACGCACAGGACCTGATGGCGTACCCCTTCTTCGCTCTCGGCAAGTCGAAACGGCTGGCGCCGATCGACTTCAAGGCCGGCTCCGTCGTCATCCGTGTGGAGGCCGTCCCTGAGCACGGAATGGCCACCATCTGGGATGCCGACGTGCTGATCTGGGCAGCCTCCCAGATCGTCGAAGCCCGCGATCATGGCCTGCGACCGTCGCGCCTCATGGCCACCACCCCCTACGAGATTCTGCAGTTCATCGGCCGCGGCGTCAGCTTGCGCGACTACGACCGGTTGAAGGCCGCGCTCGACCGGCTCCAGTCGACGACGGTGGCGACATCGATCCGCCAGCCGACCGAGCGGCGGCTGCATCGCTTCTCCTGGATCAACGAATGGAAGGAGCGCGCCGACGAACGCGGGCGGCCGCTCGGGCTCGAGCTGATCGTGCCTGACTGGTTCTACGCCGCGGTGCTCGACGACGCGCTCGTGCTGACGATCGACCGCGATTATTTCGGCCTGACGGGCGGTCTGGAGCGCTGGCTTTATCGCCTCGTGCGCAAGCACGGCGGCAAGCAGGAGTTCGGCTGGAGCTTCGATTTCCCGCATCTCCATGCCAAGTCCGGCTCGCTCTCGCCGCTCAAGCACTTCGCCTACGACCTGCGCGACATCGTCCGCCGGCAGCCACTGCCAGGGTATCGCCTGACCATCGAGCAGTGCCTCGGCGGCCCCGAGATCCTCTCCTTCAAACCCATCGACCCGAACGCGCTCGGCATCCCTCGCCAGCGCCGCCGCTCGACCAAGCGCCCTGGGGATAAGCTGTGAATCGTCTCGTGCTATCAGGGACCGGACCTATCATGCCATCGAGGACCCGATCCTCGTGCTATCGGGGACCGGAATCGTCGAATCCGCCAACTGAATCAGCAACTTGCAAGCCCCGTAACTTATCTAACCTAGATTCCTTCGGAATCTTTCTAACGCGAACCGCATTTTCGCCGCGTGTGGACGAGTCCCCGATCGCCGGGAGACCGTCATGATCGTCGCGCTGCTCAACCAGAAGGGCGGCGTCGGCAAGACGACGATCGCACTCCACCTTGCCGGCGAATGGGCAAAGCGCGGCCAGCGAGTCACCCTCATCGATGCGGACCCGCAGGGCTCGGCGCTCGACTGGTCGCAGCAGCGGTCGCGCGAAAGCCTCCCTCGGCTCTTCGGGGTGGTCGGCCTGGCGCGTGACACCCTCCATCGTGAGGCCCCGGAGATCGCCCGCGACGTCGACCACGTCATCATCGACGGGCCGCCGCGCGTCGCCGGGCTGATGCGCTCGGCACTGCTCGCCGCCGATCTGGTGCTGATCCCGGTGCAGCCGTCGCCCTTCGACGGCTGGGCTTCCGCCGAGATGCTGTCGCTGCTCGGCGAAGCCCGAATCTACCGGCCGCAGCTCGTCGCGCGCTTCGTCCTCAATCGCTGCGCCGCGCGCACCGTCATCGCCCGCGAGACGGCCGAGACGCTCGCCGACCATGACCCGCCGCTGCTCTCCGCCAGGATCGGCCAGCGCGTCGCCTTCGCCGATACCGCGCAGACTGGCCGGCTTGTCGGCGAACTCGATCAGGACAGCGCCGCCGCGCGCGAGATCGCCACCCTGGTGACCGAGATCGGGGGGATCGCGCCATGACCGCGACGCCTCCGAAGCGCGGCTTCGCCACCCGGCCCGGCGACGCGGAGACTTGGATCAGGGCCGCCGACTCGCCTTCACCGCGCGCCCCCGATACGGCCATCTACATCGCACGGCTGACGATCGACGTCACGCCAGACCAGCGCGCCCGGATCAAGATCGCCGCCTTCCAGCGCGGCGTCACCATCGCCGACATGCTGCGCGAGTTGCTCGCGCGCGAATTCCCCGACAGTACCGGAGACGCGACATGACTGGCGCCGCCGCCATCCATGCGCCGGGCGGGCCGAAGCCGGCCGCACCGCCGCCCCACGACCTGACCGAGGTCGAGCTCACCTGGGTCGAGAAGCGTATCGAGAACTGGATCAGGTTCGGCCGCGAGATCAGCGAACAGATCCTCGACCGCCGCCGGCGCGTGCTGCGCTTTGCGCCGGACAGCGTCTTCGGCTTCGTACGCTGGGCCGCGAACGACCACGGGACCATCGCCTCGCATCTCGACGTGCTGCGCACCGTCCGCGCCGGCGAGCCGCAGCAGACCGTGCCCTTCGTGCGTCCCGGCGGCGACATCCTGCTCAAGGTCGAAGGCTGGCCGAAGGTCGAGCGCGTGCTGCAGATGATCGATGCGATTGAGGCGATCGGCATCGATCCCGGCGACGTCTCGCCCGATCATTGGCGGCACGTCCACAACCGGATGGCCGCCGGCGAGCAGCCGCGAGCCTACACGGCCCAGCACCACAAGGCCTTCCTTCTGCGTCGGAGGGCCGGATCATGAGCCGCTTCGGCTACGTCATGGTCACCTATGTCCTGACCATGGGCATGGCGACCGCCGCCTTCGTCGATTTTCCGACGAAGTTCATCTGGAACGCGTCGGCCAGCACGCCGATCGGGCTCTACAGCATCGCGCCGGCTAACCGCTTCGAAGTCACCGATCTCGTCGCCATCCGCGCGCCCGAACCGCTCGCCGCCTTCATGGTCGAGCGCGGCTATATCGGCCGCGGCGTGCCCCTCATGAAGCGGGTTGCTGGCGTTGCCGGCCAACAGGTCTGCCGCCGCGATCACGCCATCACCGTCGACGGCGTGCCGATGGGCGATGCGCTCGACCGCGATCATCTCGGCCGCTCGCTGCCCGTTTGGCAGGGCTGCCGCCGCATCGCCGAGGGAGAGCTTTTCCTGATGAACTGGTCGGTCCGCGACAGCCTCGACGGTCGCTACTTCGGCCCGCTGCCGACCGCCGACGTGATCGGCCGGGCGACACCGCTCTGGACCGATGAGCACGGCGACGGCCGCTACGCATGGCGCGCGCCGACCCGATGAACTGCCGCTTCCCCCAACCAAAGGAGACGACCATGACCCAGATCGGCCAATTCACCCGCACCAAGTCCGGTTATTCCGGGCGGCTCACCGCGCTCTGCATCGACGCCGAACTCGCCTTCGTTCCGGCCGAGGCGTCGGAGGCCGAGAACGCGCCGGACTACCGTGTCCTGCTCGGCGGGGACGACGGCATCGAGATCGGCGCCGGCTGGAAGCATGTCGGCGAACGTGCCGGCGAGTATGTCTCCGTGCAGCTCGACAGCCCGCTGTTCCCGCGTCCGCTGCGCGCTAACCTCTTCCGCTCCGGCGACGACAACGGCGCCTGGGGTCTGCACTGGTCGCGGCCCGCCAAGCCGCGCCCCAACACGCGCGACAGCGAGGACTGAGCCGTGCGCGGCCCGCACCGCTCGCAGCATCAACGGAGCGGCACGGATAAGTCCCGTGCCGCCTCCCGGCTGCTGCTCCTCCTCCTTTCCGGCCTGCCGATCGCCGCGTCGCCGATATCGCCGGCGCAGGCTCAGACCGTGGTCCCGGTTCCCGCCGAGGCGAGCGCTCAGGTCGCCGCCTTCGTGACCGAGGCCTCGCAGCGGTTCGGGATTCCGGTCGCGTGGATTCGCGCGCTCATGCGTGTCGAAAGCGCCAACGACGCGCGCGCCGTCTCGCCCAAGGGTGCGATGGGACTGATGCAGATCATGCCCGACACCTGGGCCTATCTGCGCGCCCGCTATCGCCTTGGCAGCGATCCGTTCGATCTCCGCGACAATATCATCGCGGGCACGGCCTATATGCGCGAACTCTACGATCGCTACGGTGCGCCGGGCTTTCTCGCGGCCTACAATGCGGGGCCCGGGCGGTACGACGACTACCTCGCGAACGGTCGCGCATTGCCGGCAGAAACGCGCGCCTATGTCGCCCAGCTCGCGCCCCTTGTCGGCGGCGAAGCGTCTCCGGCCATCGTCACCGTTGCTGCCGCCGACCCGCTGGCCTGGACGCGCGCGCCGCTCTTCATCGGCGCATCGGATCGCGGGCCGGGCGCAGCTCCGGTGCAGGCGGACGACCAGACGCGTGACGGCGACACTGCGGCTCCGCGGCGCGATACGGCGGCCGATGCCAACCCGACCGGCGGCCTGTTCGTCTCCCGTCGGGAGCCTGCAGGCCCGCGATGACTATCTTCCCCGTCCATCGCAGCATGGCGAACCCCTGCGCAGTGTGGAGGGCGTTGGGAGGGGACACGCCAAGCACAACCGCACGATGGCAGGATAAAGGGGCGCGATGTGCGCCTTGGTTCGGTTGTGCTTTTTCAATGGGTTATGGCGCGATTTCGCGAGGTGCGCCTGATCGGCGCAGCCTGCGCAACGGCACATTCCCAAGGAAAATCATCGCGTTGGCGCGATGTGCGGAGTGTCGGGCATGACCGACAAGCACGATTTCCGCATCCGGCCAGGCCGCATCCGCTCGACCAGCGCGCAGCGGGCGCGGCCCTTCATCGCCCAGGCGCTCGCGGCCGCCCAGCACGCCGGCGGTAGCGTCTCCCGGCAAGGGAAGATCGGGCCCGGCGCGCGGTCCCGGTTCGGGCGCGGCCAGCGCGCCTCGATCCAGGCGAACCGCCTCATCACCGTCCGTTCGCGCGGTGCGGTCATCAAGGCGCGGGTCGTCCGTCATGGCGGGCGCTCCGCGCCGCTCTCGACGCATCTCGATTATCTCCGCCGCGACGGCGTCACCCGCGACGGGGAGAAGGCCCGGCTGTTCGGTCCCGGCGGCGATGACGTCGACGCCAAGGATTTCGCGGAGCGGTCCGAGGACGACCGCCACCATTTCCGGTTCATCGTCTCGCCGGACGACGCGCTGGAAATGTCCGACCTCAAGGGCTTCACGCGTGAGCTCGTCGGCCAGATGGAAAAGGATCTCGGCACGCGGCTCGAATGGGTCGCGGTTGATCACTGGAACACCGAGCATCCGCATGTCCATCTGATCGTGCGCGGCGTGCGCGATGACGGCGAGAACCTGGTCATCTCGCGCGACTATATAAAAGAGGGCATGCGCGATCGGGCGCGCGACCTGATCACCCAGGAGCTGGGGCCGCGCACCGATCAGGAGATCCGGCAGACGCTGGAGCGCCAGATCGACGCCGACCGCTGGACCAATCTCGATCGCCAGCTCGCCCGCGACGCCTATCGGACCGGCGTTATCGATCTCGCGCCGCAGGCCGATTGGCAGCCCGACGAATTCCATGCCCTGAAGATCGGGCGGCTGCGCAAGCTCGAAGGCCTCGGGCTGGCCGACGAGATCGGCCCGGGACAATGGACCATCTCGCACAAGGCCGAGGCGACGCTTCGCGAGCTCGGCGAGCGCGGCGACATCATCAAGCGCATCCACCACGGCCTGACCGAGCGCGGCATCGAGCGCAGCACGGCGAGCTATGTGCTGGCGTCCGAAAGCTTCAACGATCCGGTCATCGGTCGCCTGGTCGCCCGCGGCCTCGACGACGAGCTGAAGGGCACGGCCTTCGCCGTTGTCGATGGGGTCGACGGCCGGACCCACCACATCAAACTGCCCGACCTCGACGCGGCCTGCGACAGTGCGCCGGGTTCGATCGTCGAGCTTCGGAAATTCGACGACGCGCGCGGCCAGCGCCGCGTGGCGATCGCGGTGCGCTCCGATCTCGACATCGAGCGGCAGGTCACCGCGACCGGCGCGACCTGGCTCGACCGGCAGAACATCGCGCGCGAGCCTGCGGCGCTGGGCGGCAGCTTCGGCGCCGAGGTGCGCGACGCCTTGGACCGGCGGGCCCAACATCTTGTCGGCCAGGGCCTCGCCGAACGCCGGAAGCGCGGCGTCAGCTTCCAGCCCGGACTTGTCGACACGCTGCGGCGTCGCGAACTGGGCGCCGTCGCTGAACGCATCGCCGCCGAGACCGGACGGCCGCAGGTCAAGCCCGAGTCCGGCGAATACGTCACCGGCACCTACCAGCGGCGGCTCACGCTCGCGAGCGGCCGCTTCGCCATGATCGACGACGGGCTCGGCTTCAGCCTCGTGCCCTGGACCCCGTCACTCGAAAAGCAGCTCGGCCGTCACGTCTCCGGCGTTGCCCGGAACGACGGTGGCATCGACTGGAGCTTCGGCCGCCAGCGGGGGCTCGGCCTGTGATCACCACCGCAAGCGAAAGGACCCTGCCATGTCCGCCACCAAGATTCTCTGGGGGCAGATCCTTACTGTCTTCGCCATCGTCCTGTTAACGACCTGGGCCGCCACGCAATGGACGGCCTACAAGCTCGGCTTCCAGCCGCAGCTCGGACCGCCCTGGTTCATGCTCGGGGGCTGGCCCGTCTACTATCCATGGTCCTTCTTTCCTTGGTGGTACTTCTACGACGCCTATGCGCCGCCGATCTTCGTCGAAGGCGCCTATATCGCGGCCTCCGGCGGCTTCGTGTCGATCGCGGTGGCCATCGGCATGTCGGTATGGCGCGCCCGCGAAGCGAAGAATGCCGAGACCTTCGGCTCGGCGCGCTGGGCGCGTCACGACGAAGTGCGCGGCGGCGGCCTGCTCGGCGAGGACGGCGTGGTGCTCGGCAAGTTCGATCATACCTATCTCCGCCACGACGGACCCGAGCATGTGCTGTGCTTCGCGCCGACCCGATCGGGCAAGGGCGTTGGCCTGGTCGTGCCGTCGCTGCTCACCTGGCCGGGCTCGGCGATCGTCCATGACATCAAGGGCGAGAACTGGACACTGACTGCCGGCTTCCGCGCGCGGCACGGCCGGGTGCTGCTCTTCGATCCGACGAATGCGAAATCGGCCGCCTACAATCCGCTGCTCGAGGTGCGTCGCGGTGAGTGGGAGGTGCGCGACGTTCAGAACATCGCCGACATCCTGGTCGATCCGGAAGGCAGCCTCGAAAAGCGGAACCACTGGGAGAAGACCAGCCACGCGCTTCTCGTCGGTGCGATCCTGCATGTCCTCTACGCCGAGGAGGACAAGACGCTCGCCGGCGTCGCCGCCTTCCTCTCCGATCCGAAGCGGCCAATCGAATCCACCTTGGCGGCGATGATGAAGACCGCCCATCTCGGGGAGAGCGGTCCGCACCCGGTGATCGCGTCGGCCGCGCGCGAGCTGCTCAACAAATCCGACAATGAACGCTCCGGCGTGCTCTCGACCGCCATGTCCTTTCTCGGCCTCTATCGCGATCCCGTCGTCGCTGAGGTGACGCGCCGCTGCGACTGGCGCATCGCCGACATTGTCGGCGCCCGCCAGCCGACCAGCCTTTACCTGGTCGTGCCGCCATCGGACATTGCCCGGACCAAGCCGCTCATCCGGCTCATCCTCAACCAGATTGGCCGGCGCCTGACGGAGGACCTCAAGGCCAAGGGCAACCGGCACAGGCTACTCCTGATGCTCGACGAGTTTCCCGCGCTCGGCCGGCTCGACTTCTTCGAATCCGCGCTCGCCTTCATGGCCGGCTATGGGTTGAAGGCGTTCCTGATCGCGCAGTCGCTGAACCAGATCGAGAAGGCCTATGGGCCGAACAACTCGATCCTCGACAACTGCCACGTCCGCGTCAGCTTCGCGACCAACGACGAGCGCACCGCAAAGCGCGTCTCCGATGCGCTCGGCACCGCGACCGAGATGCGCGCCATGCGAAACTATGCCGGCCATCGGCTTTCGCCCTGGCTCGGCCACCTAATGGTGTCGCGCTCGGAGACCGCCAGGCCGCTGCTCACCCCGGGCGAGATTATGCAGCTCCCGCCCGCCGACGAGATCGTCATGGTCGCGGGCACGCCGCCGATCCGCGCGAAGAAAGCCCGCTACTACGAGGATCGCCGCTTCAAGGATCGGATCATGGCGCCGCCGCCGCTCTCGCGGCCGACGCGACCGGGCGCGGACGACTGGAGCCGGCTTCCGCTTCCGGCGCGGCCGGCGAGCGTGGTGTCGGCCGGTGCGGCTATCGGCGATGATGCCGGCGACGAAGATCCGACCGGATCGGAACGGCGACACCAGCCGGAGCTGGAACGCGCCGTGCCCATCGAGAAGAAGGCGCCTATCGAGAACGAGTTCGACGGCGGCCTCGACGATGAGGCTGATGACGACACGGCCCGGATCAGCCGCGCCAACCAGATCATGCAGGGCGTGGCGCGTCAGGTCTCGCTCGACCCGAACGACGGCATGGAGCTGTGAGGCTCCCATGGCCAATCCATCGAAGAAGCAGCGCCTGTCGGTCTATCTCGAACCCGAGGTGATGAAGGCGCTCGCAACCCATGCTGCCCGGCGCGATCAGTCGCGCTCGCTCATCGCCGAGGCGGCGATCGCCTCCTTCCTCTCGCCGGACGCCGCCGAGCGCCAGGAGGCGGCAACGACCAAGCGCCTCGACCAGCTCGATCGTCGCATCACCCGCATGGAGCGCGACATCGGCATCTCGGTGGAGATGCTCGCCGTTTTCGTGCGGTTCTGGCTGACCACCAATCCGCCGCTGCCCGAGCCGGCGCAAGCCGCCGCCCGGGCCCAGGCGGGTGAGCGTTACGATGCGTTCGTCGCAGCGCTCGGCCGCAGACTCGCCAAGGGCCCGAAGCTCCGGCAGGAGATTTCCGAGGACATAGATCCCGCGCGCGACGCGCAATAAGCAGCGATTACGGCAACTCAAGTATTCGGCGATTCCGCCGATCGCCTGTCTTTGTACGCCACGGTACGACGAGCAAAACAACCTGTTGCCGCCGGCCGATTTCCGGTTCTCTTAATCATCCCCGATCCAGGGACGGCCTGACGCGGTCCCGCAAAGAACGGGGACGACGTGGCCGCTCCTTACGAGAAATCCGAGGCGATACTTCGCGGAGCCCGCATGCTGCGGACCGCACTCGGCCCTGCGATCGCCGGCTTCCTCGGAGACGCCAGCGTCGTCGAGGTGATGCTCAACCCCGACGGCCGTCTCTGGGTCGACCGGCTCTCGGAAGGCTTGTCCGACACAGGCGAGCGACTCTCGGCGGCCGACGGCGAGCGCATCGTGCGCCTGGTCGCCCACCATGTCGGCGCCGAGGTCCATGCCGGCAATCCCCGGGTTTCGGCCGAGCTGCCGGAAACGGGGGAGCGGTTCGAGGGGCTTCTGCCGCCCGTGGTGGCGGCGCCGGCCTTCGCGATCCGCAAGCCCGCCGTCGCCGTCTTTTCGCTGCAGGACTATGTCGCCGCCGGCACCATGACCGCCGGGCAGGCCGAGATCCTGCGCCAGGCCGTCGCCGATCGTCGCAACATCCTCGTGGCCGGCGGCACCTCGACCGGCAAGACGACGCTCACCAACGCGCTGCTCGCCGAGGTGTCGAAGACCTCCGACCGCGTGGTGCTGATCGAGGACACGCGCGAACTGCAATGCGCCGCGCCGAACCTCGTCGCCATGCGCACGAAGGACGGCGTCGCGACGCTTTCCGATCTCGTCCGCTCCTCGCTGCGCCTTCGTCCCGACCGCATCCCGATCGGCGAGGTCCGCGGCGCCCGAGCGCTCGACCTGCTCAAGGCCTGGGGNNCACGGCACCCCGGCGGGATCGGGCACATCCACGCCGGGACTGCGCTCGGCGCGCTGCGCCGCCCTCGAGCACTCATCCAGGAGGCGTCGTCACCGTCCCGCGCGCCCCTGATCG
>NZ_BACU01000241.1 GCF_000333275.1 Azospirillum sp. B4
CCGGTCGATCTGCGCCAGATGGCCCGGGCGTCCTCCAGGAACGACGCGCCCACCGCTGTCAGCTCCACCCCGCGCGACAGGCGATGAAACAGGGGGCTGCCGATTTCCCGCTCCAGCTGTNGGATCTGCTGGCTCAGCGGCGGCTGGCGGATGCCCAGCCTCTCTGCGGCGCGGGTGAAGTGCAGCTCCTCCGCGACGGCGGTGAAGTAGCGCAGGTGGCGGATGTCCACAGGGATGATCCTGTCTGTTCTGGATATCGAAAATCGCTCAGCCATATATTGGACCGTAGGCGGGGCCCGGGTGCATCCTGATAATCGATGAACTGGCTGGCGTTCCGCTCATGGGTGGGCCGCCACCCCCGGCCCCTGGTTTCCCCCTTGCCCTTTCCATCCCCATCCGGTGTCCTCGCCACCCTGTTCCCCAGCCGGGGCGCCATCGGCCATGCCGTGCGCACGACGCTCGCGGCCCTGCTGGCGCTCTATCTCGCTTATGCCCTGCAGCTGGAAAGCCCGCAGACGGCGGCGGTGACGGTCATGAAGGCGCAGCTCAACGACTTCATCAGGCGAGGCGTTGCCGACGCGCTCACGACGGCCCGAGCGGCCGCCGCGGCGCTGACTCCCGATCGCGTGCTCGCCTTCGTCGGGCGCGTCTACGAGCAGGCCTTCGGTATCCTGCAGATCATGGGCGATGCGGAGGCAGAGAGCGCATGAGACGACACCTTATCACCGGCCGCTATGGCCCTGGCGACCGCAGTCGGATGCCACTTGGCGACGGCGAGGAGGAAACCCGTCTGGATTTGGTGGTCGGCGAGCGCTCCCTTGGCCACGGCATCGGACGCGCCCTGACCGATTTGTCGCGCCTCGGCGTCTTCCCGTCAGAGGCTGGCGTCGATCTCCTCGTGCTGGCGGCGCATGTTCACGCAGCAGACACCCGCGTTTCACGCGACAGCGAGTCTCAAGACGGCTGGACCCGCGAGTTGCGTCTAATCGTTCCCGTGGCGGAGCCAGACCGCTGGCAGACCGCCGCGCCGATCCTCGTGCGGCTGCTAAATTTTCTGACAGGCGATCGCTGGTCTTTGGGATTTCGGGCGCGGCCTCGACGCTTTGCGCGGGTGGCGCCTGCGGCGCCAGCGCGGCTCATAGGCGCTCCGTTCGACGACCTCGCCCTCTTCTCAGGTGGTCTCGACAGCCTGATCGGCGCTATCGACGCACTTGAAGCAGGCCGCACTCCCCTCTTCATCAGCCATGCGGGCGATGGCGCCACCAGCGACGCCCAATCCACGATCTTCGAAGCGCTCAAAGCGAATTACCGCGGCAGAGCCTTTGATCGGCTCCGCCTATGGATGGCCTTTCCCGACGGCTTCGTCCGAGCTTCGGCTGGCGAGAACACCACCAGAGGCCGCTCCTTCCTCTTCTTCGCTCTCGGTGTCTTCGCGGGCACCGGTCTGGATGGCGCTTTCACCCTCAAGGTACCGGAGAACGGTCTGATCGCCGTCAATGTGCCCCTCGACCCGCTGCGGCTCGGCGCGTTGAGCACCCGGACGACGCATCCGTTCTACATTGCCCGTTGGAACGATGTGCTGAATGCGCTCGGCATCCCGGGCAGGATCGAAAATCCCTATTGGGACCGGACGAAAGGCGAAATGGCCGAGGGCTGTGCCAATGCCGCCCTTCTTCGCCAGCTCACGCCATCATCTCTCTCCTGCGCCTCGCCGACAAAAGGCAGGTGGCAAGGCCACGGTACGCAGCACTGTGGCTACTGCCTGCCCTGCCTGATCCGACGCGCCGCGCTCCTGCGGGGGCTGCGCCCGGATAACGACCCTACGGTCTATACCGTGCCTGATCTCACCGCCCACGCGCTCGACACCCGCCAATCGGAAGGCGTGCAGGTTCGTTCGTTTCAGCTCGCGATCGAACGCCTGCGCGCGCGGCCCGCGCTGGCGTCAATCCTGATCCATAAGCCGGGACCGCTCTTTGATGAATCCCCTAAGCGCCAAGCGGCGCTCGCGGAGGTTTATCGACGAGGGCTCGAGGAAGTAGAAGCGCTCCTGACGGGTGTGAGGACGCGACCCGGATGACTGAGACATCATCGATCGGCGGCGTGGACTTTCACTGTCACCTCGATCTGTATCCTGATCATAAGGCAGCCGTTGCAGGAGCCGAAGCCGCGCGGATCTACACCTTGGCGGTAACGACGACGCCCAAGGCGTGGTCGCGCAACCATGAACTGACGAGAAACACACGCTATGTTCGCGCCGCGCTGGGTCTGCATCCCCAGCTTGTCGCGGAACGGGCTGCCGAGTTGCCCCTATGGGAGCGCCATCTTCCCGAGACACGATATGTCGGTGAAGTCGGACTCGATGCGGGCCCGCGCTTCTACAGGTCTTTGGAGGCACAAAGGCATGTATTTCAGCGCGTCCTGGAGCGCTGCGCTGAAGCCGGCGGTAAGATTCTCACGGTCCATAGCGTGCGGAGCGTTCCTGCCGTCCTGGACATGATCGAGGCCCATCTCCCCCCCGAACGTGGCAGAGTGGTGCTTCATTGGTTCACCGGCAGCAAGAGTGATGCTCGTCGAGCGGCTACGATCGGCTGCTATTTCTCCGTCAACGCCGAGATGACGCGAACCGACCGCGGGCGCGACTTGATCCGCACCCTGCCTCGGGATCGTCTCCTGACAGAAACTGATGGTCCTTTCACGCAGGTTGGAGGGCGGCCCTCGGAACCTTCAGACGTCGCAAGCACGATCACCGCTCTCGGAGCGACACTCGATGTAACGGCCGATGTCGCGGCCAAGCTCGTATTGTCGAACCTGCGCACATTGCTCGCCTGATGGCGAATGCTACGCCAACCAAGCCGGAGACAAGGCAGGATCAAATGAGCACATGGACGCTTGATGACCTTCGCAGGCTCGACCTGAAATTCGCGGAGGAAGGCGTCCATGTTCACCAGCGCCCCTTCCGAGCTGCGATGGAGCTACTCGGTTCCGATTTCGCCATGGGCTTCGGCGGAAATCCGGACGTGAAGCGCATCACGGACGCCTATGCTGCGATGACACCCGAGGTCGAGACGAGCTGGCCCGGCGCCGGCATCGGATTTGTCGCATCCGTCGACCAAGTTCGAAAAGTCGTATTCCCCGTGGTGTTCGGCGACAACGCTCTCCTGCCCTGGCAGATAGCCGGATTTGCCAATGGCGAAACGTGGTGGAACTGGTGCCGGCAGGATCGTACGATCGCCGCGGAGGTGGCCCTTGCGGTCGCCGATCTCCACGACTTCACGATGGGATTAAATGAAATCGAGCACGGCAATGCCGATGCGGTGACGCTGTGGCGGATGGCCCGATCGAACCTCGAAGACGCCGCCAATACCTTGCCGACCTCGTTCAGCCATGACTCGGTGATTCAGCCGATTTGCATGGTCGCGGAGTTGTCGATGAAGGCCGCGTTGGTGTGGGATGGCGTCGACCCCAATTCCTTTCGTGGTCCAGTCGGTCACAATCTACCGGCATTGGCCGCTCGAATGGCGGCCGCACGACCGCACCGTGACGATGCTCGAGTCCAGGCCGTGATCGCGAACCTCCCGCCTTATGTTGCCAGTCGGTACAAGCCCGCTGGCCTCAAGCGCCTTCAGGTGGTCAGGCTCGCCCTCGGCGCGCAATTCATCGCGGCATCGAGCGTGCGCAGGATCGGGACAGCGGATCTCGCTGCGCAAATGGAAGCCGATGAGTGGCCGGGGCCTCGAACGCCGTTCTCGCTGTGAACGCGTGCTGTAGTCCATGAGGGGAAAGCCTTCCCCTGCGGCCGAGCCCGTCGTCTCGGCCGCCCCCTTCTGCGGGAGACCCGCAACGCCCCTGAGAGTGAGAGTGTGGACGGGTTCTCCGTGACGGGTTGAGGGTTGGAGGAGAGGCCTCCGGCGCCCGTCATGGAGACTTGCCATGACCCATGTGGAGATTCTGGACGCCGCTCGCGACCGCGATGGCGGCTATAAGGTGGATGTGAGCCGCGGCGAGCGCATCGGCCGCGTATCATCGGAATGGTTCTCGCGACCTGCGGACGAGCGCTACCTGTCCCTGTCGGATCTCTATGCCGCTGCCCGCGCCCGGACCGAGCGGAGCCGTACCCGCACCGTCGAAAGCGCGGCGATCAGGGTCGAGGCAAGCCGTGACGATGCCGAGCGTCTGGCGCTAATGCTGCCCGGATCCGACACGCCGATCGCGCCGACGCATTGGAGCTTCGGTCAGCTCGCCGGCCTGATCGGAGCGCCGGCGGCCTATTTGCGCCAGCTTCCGGCGCCGCTGGCCGGCATCAATCTGCAATACGGCCTGACTTCTCATCGCGCCGAGCAGGTGAAGACGCTCGAGATCGAAGATGGCCGCGTTGAGCTGCGCGCCGTCACCGGGCCCGACTACGGCCGCATCTTCGATCATGAGCTGGTCGCGGCGGTGCAGCGCATTGCCGGCAACGGCACGGGCGACACCCGCTGGAAGGTACCGGGCGTCCTCGACTGGTCGACGGGGGTCTACAATCCGCGCGTCGACATAACCCAAGACACGACCACGCTTTATGCCTCCGATCGGGACGTCTTCCTGTTCCTGGTCGACGATCTGAACCCGATCGAGGCTGGCCGGCTGCCCGATGGCTCGCCCGACCTCTATTTTCGGGGCTTCTACTGCTGGAATTCCGAGGTGGGCGCGAAGACGCTTGGCATGGCGAGCTTCTATCTCCGTGCCGTTTGCCAGAACCGCAATTTGTGGGGCGTCGAGGATTTCGAGGAGATCACCATCCGCCACTCGAAATACGCCGCCTCGCGCTTCGCGCATGAGGCGGCGCCGGCGCTGACTCGCTTCGCCAATTCTTCGCCGATGCCCTTCGTCAACGGCATCAGGGCGGCGCGGGAAAAGATTGTGGCCCGCACCGACGAAGATCGCAGCGACTTCCTGCGGAAGCGCGGCTTCTCGAAGACCGAGGCGGTAAAGATCATCGAGACTGTGCTGTCCGAAGAGGGCCGCAAGCCCGAAAGCGTTTTCGACTTCGTGCAGGGTATCACCGCAGTCGCACGCGACAAGACTCAGCAGGACGCTCGGCTATACCTTGAGGCGCGTGCCAAGAAGCTGCTCGACCGGGCGGCCTGACTCTGGGAAGCCGGAAAGGCGGCTTTGCGCGTCTCCGGCTCCGTACCTTTCCGTCTTTCCTGGTCATCTGTTCTTCTGCGGCGCTGCCCTCCAGAGTGAGAGGGCGGCGTCGCGCTTCGTGACGAGTTGATGCCGAGAGAGAGGCTTTCGGCGCTCGTCGCGGAGTACATCCCGATGGCTACTTCTGTTCAGAAGATCACCCTCTCGCCCTCGCGCGACATCCCCTTCAACAAACTCTTGCTCTCCCAGTCGAACGTCCGGCGTGTGAAGGCCGGCGTCTCGATCGAGGAGCTGGCCGAGGACATTGTGCGCCGTGGCCTACTGCAGGGCCTCAGCGTCCGGCCCGTCGTCGATCAGGCCGGCATCGAGACCGGCATGTTCGAGATCCCGGCAGGCGGCCGGCGCTACCGGGCGCTAGAACTGCTGGTGAAGCAGAAGCGCCTCGCCAAGACCGCGCCGGTGCCGTGCATCGTCCGCGATGGCGGCATCGCCGAGGAGGACTCGCTCGCCGAGAACGTCCAGCGGGCGCCGCTGCATCCGCTCGACCAGTTCCGGGCGTTTCTGGCCCTGCGCGAGAAGGGGCAGTCCGAAGAGGAGATCGCTGCCGCGTTCTTCGTCTCGGTCAACGTGGTGAAGCAGCGCCTGAAGTTGGCGTCGGTCTCGCCGGCGCTGCTCGTTACTTACGCCGAGGACGGCATGACGCTGGACTGGCTCATGGCCTTCACCGTCTCCGGCGATCATGAGCGCCAGGAGCATGTGTTCGAACTGCTTAAAGGCCTCCTACGATAAGCAGCCCTACATCATCCGGCGGATGCTGACTGAGGGCG
>NZ_BACU01000240.1 GCF_000333275.1 Azospirillum sp. B4
AAGAGAAGGATGGAGAGAGCGCGAACGTTCCCGAGGAGATCACCGCGTTCCGCAAAGCCTTCGATGACCTTCTCGAAAAGGCTGGTATCGAACAGCTTGTCGTCCTCATCGACGACCTCGATCGGTGCCTCCCCGACACCGCGATCGAAACTTTGGAAGCGGTCCGCCTCTTCGTCTTCACATCGCGCACGGCGTTCGTCGTGGCCGCCGACGAGGCCATGATTGAATACGCGGTGCGCAAGCATTTTCCCGACCTGCCGGATACGACGGGCCCGCAAACCTACGCGCGCAACTATCTTGAGAAACTGATCCAGGTCCCGTTCCGCATACCGGCGCTCGGCGACACCGAAACCCGCATCTACGTGACCTTGCTGCTTGTCGGCGCCGAACTCGGCGACAACGATCCCGCGTTCAACACCCTGATCGGCGTCGCGCGCGAGCGCTTGAAACGCCCATGGACGTCGGGCGCGCTGGACTCGGCCTCGGTGAGAGCCGCGCTCGGCGACAAAGCGTCTCGTGCGAACAACGCGCTCGCGCTCAGTGATCAGATCGGACCGATCCTCGCCAGCGGCACCAAAGGTAACCCGCGTCAGATCAAGCGATTCCTGAACACCCTCGTGCTGCGTCAGCGGACGGCCGAAGCACGAGGCTTCGGCGATGATGTGAAGCTACCCGTCCTGGCGAAGCTCATGCTCGCCGAACGCTTCATCCCCCGCCTCTTCGACCAGATCGCCGCCGCCGCGGCCGCGGCGCCCGATGGCAAATGTTCCGACCTCGCGGCCTTGGAAGCTGCCGCCACCGCCAAGGAAGACGAAAAGCCGAAGTCGAAACCTGCGAAGCCTGCCGGCAAGGACGGCGAAGCCACAAAGGCGACCGCCCCCAAGCTCGAAGCTGTGAAGACGTCCGAAAGCGCGATGCTCGGCGAGTGGCTCTCTTCCCCAGCCATAAAAGCTTGGGCGACGGTCCCCACAATGATCGGCGAGGAGGATCTCCGCCCATACCTGTTCGTGGCAAAGGACCGGAAGGACTATTTTGGCGCGGCCTCCGTGCTCGGGCACCTGGCCGCCGTCGTCGAGCAACTCTTCGGCGGCAAATTCGCCGTCCAGGGCCTCGAGACCGATCTCAAGCGGCTCGCCCCGCCGGAGGCAGCTCAGGTTTTCGAAGCCGTGCGCGGTCGCATCGTTGGCGCCGACGCATTTGAGACAGAGCCGCCGGGCGCCGCCGGACTCGCGGTGCTCATCAAGGCGCATCCAATGCTTCAAGGTGAACTCGTCGACTTCCTAGAAGCGCTGCCCCGGGATCGGCTGGGCCCGTGGGTTTGTGGTGGTTGGGAAGGCGTCCTCAAGGACGGAGATGCCGTCCAGCGGTTCGATCGTCTGCTCCAGACCTGGGGCAAGGATGGTGGGACGATGCTGAAGGCTGCCGCCAACGGGGTCCTACGCACTCGCCAAGGAGGACGCTGATGGGCACTTCCAGTGCGTTCGGCGGCCAGGGCGGCGGCACCCCGCTCGTTCCAAGCTGGCTCGGCGACGATGGCGCGCCACCGGCCGCGCCCGACGGTGCACCACCCGATCCGGGCCACGCGCCAGACGGCGCTCCCGCCGATGGAGCCCCGCCCGGCACTCCGACGGCGCCTCCTGTCAGACCTCCCGTCCCACCGATTGCCGACCCGACACGCTTCTCGGCCGCACGCAATAATTTCTCCCGCTTCGCGGGGTCAGGAAGCGATGACCGTCGCAGTCTCGGCCGCGCCGTCTCGCACTATGTGGGTTCATCTTCCGG
>NZ_BACU01000239.1 GCF_000333275.1 Azospirillum sp. B4
CAGCCAGACGATGGCGATGAACAGGGCCGCCGTCAGTGCCAGGATGAAGCCGCCGACGAGCGCGTAGCTGGCGCGCGTTTCCATGTGAATTCAGCCCCTAACTGCCTAAGGCTTCACGGCCGCGCGTCCGCGGGGACCATGAAAGTAGTCATGGATCCAGGGATGCGTGTCCGCCAGCAACATGTCAATGGTTCCCACCTTGATCTTACGGTCGACCAGCACCGCGATGCGATCGCAAATGGCATAAAGGCTATCCAAATCATGGGTAACCATGACGACGGTCAAGCCCAGGCTGCGCTGTAATGTCCCGATCAACTCATCGAAGGCGGCGGCACCGATGGGATCCAGGCCCGCCGTCGGCTCATCCAGGAACAGGATTTCCGGATCCAGGGCCAGGGCACGGGCTAGGCCGGCGCGCTTGCGCATGCCGCCCGACAGCTGGGAGGGGTACTTGGCGCAGCTGTCCGGCGGCAGGCCCACCATGGAAATCTTGATGCGGGCCAGTTCCTGGATCAGGCAGGGGTCAAGCCGCGTATGTTCCTTCAGCGCCACCATGACGTTCTCCGCCACGGTCATGGAACTGAACAGCGCGCCATCCTGGAACAGGACGCCCCAGCGGCTCTGGATATGGCGGCGGGCGGCGTTGTCGGCCTTGGCCATGTCGATGCCCAGGACCTCCACCCGGCCGGCGGTGGGCCGCATCAGGCCGATGATCTCCTTCAGCAGCACCGACTTGCCGGTGCCGGACCCACCGACCACGCCCAACACCTCACCCCGGCGCACGTCCAGGTCGACCCCGTCATGCACCGTCTGGCGACCGAAGCGGGTGACCAGCCCCCGTACCCGGATGACGGGTTCGGCGTCGCCGCCCACCGGCGCGGGTCCGGTCTCAGAACCTGACGGCTCAGATCTTGAGATAGGAGAAGAGGATGGAGAAGAGAGCATCGAGCACGATCACCAGGAATATGGATTCCACCACCGACCGGGTGGTCAGCTTGCCCACGCTTTCGGCGCTGCCGGTCACGTTCAGGCCCTCGAAACACCCCACCAGGGCGATGACCATGGCGAAGACGGGGGCCTTGATCAGGCCCACGATCATGGTGGTCGGGCTGACCGCCACTTGCAACTGCCGCAGGAACTGGCCCAGCGTGATGTCCAGCGTGCCGTAGGACATCACGGCACCGCCGAACAGGCCCACCACGTCGGCATAGAAGCTGACCAGCGGCAGGGCCACGAACAACGCGGCCAAGCGGGGCAGCACCAGCATTTCGATGGGGTCCAGCCCCAGCACCTGCATGGCGTCGACCTCCTGGTTCACCTTCATGGTGCCGATCTGCGCCGTGAAGGCGGAGCCGGAGCGGCCAGCGACGATGATGGAGGTGATCAGCACCCCCAGCTCGCGCAGGATGCCGATGCCCAACAGGTGAACGACAAAGATCTCCGCCCCGAATCGCCGCAGCTGGTCGGCGCTCTGATACGCCAGCACCACGCCGATCAGGAAGGTCAGCAGGCCAATGATGGGCAGGGCGTTCAGGCCCACCTGTTCCAGGTGGAAGAAGAAGGCGGTCCAGCGGAAGCGGCGGGGGTCGCGGATCACCCGGCCGATGGTGATGAACACCAGGCCGAAGAAGCTCAACAGCTGGAACGCGTCCTGGCCCAGGCTGAAGGCGCCCTTGCCCACCCGTTCCAGCAGGTCATGGAAGGGATGATAGGGAGTGGTGACCTCCGGATGGCGCACCACGGCGCGGCGGACGTCGCGCAGTAGGGTGCACTGCGCTGGGGTGGCGCCGACCACGGCCACCGTCTCCCCCTCCGCCCGCAGGCGCTCGATCAGGCGGTCCAGCACCAGGGCGCCGGCGGTGTCCATGCCCGCCAGGCCGGACAGATCCAGCAGCACCTGGCCGGGCTTGCGGTCCGGCTTCAGGCGGGCCAGACTCTGGTCCAGCTGCTCCGCCGCCGCCAGATCCCAACGGCCGGCCGCGGCCAGCAACCAGTGGTCGCCGTCCCATGCCGTCCTGATCACGCCGATGCCTGCCGCCGCCATCTCACCCTTCTTGGCGGCCCCACCCCCATCCTGACGGGGGCGCCGGGCGGCCTTGCTCGTCCTTCACTTGACAGAAAGGCCCGCCACGGGTCAACAGCAGCGGCCGCGACACGCCCATCTGGGCATCGCGGCCGGCTTGGCGCTGGCCAGCCGACCAAGCGTCCCCTATGATTTCGCGCCCCGGGACAGGGGCGCTTCCCGCCTTCCCCAAGGCGTTCCCCCGAAGTGGACCTGTAAATGGACTTGAAGAGCCACATCCGCGGCGTTCCGGACTATCCCAAGCCCGGCATCCTGTTCTACGACATCTCGCCGCTGCTGGCCCACGCCGACGCCTGGGCCGTCGCCATGGGGCGCATGGCCCGGCTGGTCCAGGAAACGGGCGCCGATTTCATCGTGGGCATCGAGTCCCGCGGCTTCCTGATGGCCGCCCCGCTGGCGCTGAAGCTGGGCCTGGGCTTCGCCATGGTGCGCAAGAAGGGCAAGCTGCCGGGCGACGTGGTGCGTCATTCCTATGACCTCGAATACGGCAGCGACACGGTGGAAATCCAGGCCGACCTGGTGAAGCCCGGGCAGCGCGTCGTGGTGGTGGACGACCTGCTGGCCACCGGCGGCACCATGACCGCCGCCATCAAGCTGCTGCGCGACGTCGGCGCCGACGTGCGCGCCGCCGCCTTCCTGATCGAGCTGGACTTCCTGGAAGGCCGCAAGAAGCTGGATGTGCCGGTGCTGTCGCTGTTGAACTACGACAAGTAGTTTTCATTCGTTTTCCTCAAGCGCCGGCGTCCCCATCCGGGGACTTGGCTATCCTCGCTCCGCCCTTCGGTGCTCGCTCCGGCGGACGCGGTCGCGTCCTACAACGGCATGAGATGATGTCTCATGCCGTTGGGATGTCAGAGGTGTCCCGCCTCACTATCGTGCCAGCGCCTCAGCACCAGGCGCTGCACCAGCGACAGCAGCGCGAAGATGGCGATGCCCAACAGCGACAACAGCGACAGGGCCGCGAACATGCGCGGGGTGTTCAGGCGGTTGCTGGCGTCCACGATGCGCCAGGCCAGGCCCTGGCCGGTGCCCGATCCAGCCACGAATTCCGCCACCACCGTGCCGATCAGGGCCAGGCCACCCGAGATCTTCATGCCCGCCAGCAGGTAGGGCAAGGCCGACGGCAGCTCCAACCGCCACAGCACCTGCCACTTGCTGGCGCCGTAGAGGCGGAACAGGTCGCGCAGGCCCGCGTCGGTGGAGCGCAGGCCCAGCGTGGTGTTGCCCAGGATGGGGAAGAAGGCGACGATCCAGGCCAGGATCAGCTGCGCCAGATCCACCCGCTCATACCCCACCCAGACCAGCACGATGGGGGCGATGGCCATCACCGGTGTCACCTGCAGGATGACGGCGTAGGGATAGAGGGCCGAGGCCAGCAGGGGCGAGCGGGTGAACAGGATGGCCAGCGCCACGCCGCCCGTCACCGCCAGGGCGAAGGCCTGCAAGGTCACGGTGAGGGTGAACCATAGCGACAGGCCCAGCGTTTCCGGATCGGCCAGCAGCGCCGCCACCACGGCGCTGGGCGGCGGCAGGACGAAGGCGGGAATGGCCAGCAGGCGCACCAGCCCCTCCCACGCCGCCAGGACGACAGCGCCCAGGATGAAGGGCGCCAGGCGGCGCGGCGCGCTCATGCCCCGCCTCCCGTCGCATGAACCCCCATGGCGTCCGCCAGGGCCAGGGACACCCGGCGGCAGGCGTCGGCATACCGGGCGTCGGTGCGCAGGGCCTCATCCCGCGGATGCGGAAGGTCCAGCGGAATGTCGGCATGGATGCGACCAGGACGGGGCGCCATGACGATGGCGCGGCCCGCCAGGTAGACGCCCTCATAGACGCTGTGGGTCACGAACAGGGCTGTGAAGCGCTGGTCCCGCCACAGGGCCAGCAGGTCGTCGTTCAGCTTCTGGCGGGTGATCTCATCCAAGGCCGCGAATGGCTCATCCATCAGCAGCAGGCGCGGGCGTGTCACCAGCGCGCGGGCGATGGCGGCCCGCATCTTCATGCCGCCCGACAGCTCGCGCGGATAGGCCCGGGCGAAGTCGGCGAGGCCCACCTGGGCCAGCAACGCCGTGACACGGGCGTCGGCTTCCGCCCTCCGCACCTTGGCCAGGTCCAGCGGCAGGCGCACATTGTCCTGGATGCTGGCCCAGGGCATCAGCGTCGGTTCCTGGAACACCATCCCGATGGCGCCCGCCGCCGGCGGCCTGGACCACTGGATGTGACCGGCGGACGGCGCCACCAAGCCGGCGATATGGCGTAGGATGGTGCTCTTGCCGCAGCCGCTGGCACCGACGAGAGCCAGAAACTCGCCCTCACCCACCGCCAGTGAAATGTCGGTCAGCGCCAGCGTCCCGTTGGGATAGCGCTTGCTGACGCCCTGCAATTCCAGGAAGGGTGGCGGCCCCTGCCCCATCACGCGACCTCGTCTAGAACCGATACCGGCTTAACCTTTACCCGAGGTGCGCGGCCCGACGCCACCCTTGCTAGGCCGGCCGGGGTAGCCGATCATCGTGCATGGTCAAGTGCGACGCGCGGGTTGAATGGAGCGCCGAATCCCGCTACCTGATAAGGGTGGCCGAAAGGGGCCGCCGGTTCGGCCCCCTTTCGTCTTGTTCGTTTCCATGGAGATCCTGGTGACCCTGCCGATCCGCTTCGACGACGAAGAACCCGACGACGCCCCCGAGTCCGCCCCGGAGGGCGGCAAGGAGGAAAAGTCGAAGGGCGCGCCCTTCTCCCCCGTTGCCCAGAGCCTGTTCAAGAGCCGCACCGTCCTGATCTTCGGTGAGATCAACCAGAAGATCGCGGAGAGCACCATCGCCCAGTTGCTGGCGCTGGCGGCCGAAGGCGACGACCCCATCCGCCTGGTGATCAACTCCCAGGGCGGCCATGTGGAGAGTGGCGACAGCATCCACGACATCCTGCAGTTCATCCGCCCCCGCGTCCTGGTGCTGGGCACCGGCTGGGTGGCCAGCGCCGGCGCCCACATCTTCCTGGGTGCCGCCAAGGAAAATCGCTACTGCCTGCCCAACACCCGCTTCCTGATCCATCAGCCCATGGGCGGCACCGGCGGCCAGGCCACCGACATCGCCATCGAGGCGCGTGAGATCGTGAAGATGCGCAAGCGTCTGAACACCATCATCGCGCGGGAGACCGGCCAGCCGCTGGAAAAGATCGAGCAGGACACGGACCGCAACTTCTGGATGTCGGCGGAAGAGGCCAAGGATTATGGCATCGTCACCCACATCATCAGCAAGGCCGATGACCTGAAGTAAAAGGGCCGCCCCTGGTTGACCATCGATCAAAGCCGCCAACGCCGTATCGCGTCGGCGGCTTTTTTCTTGCCCCTTGCCCGGAGTGGAAACGTGGCTCCCATCGAAGGCCCTCCCCTGCCCATCGAACCGGCGACCAGCCTGTTCATGCCCACCTATCACCCCTTCCAGGGGGAGCGCTGGGCCCTGAACATCGTCCCGCTGCAGGTTTGCGCCGGCTATTGGACCCCCGCCCGCATGATCCGGGACATGGCCGTCCTGCTGCGCCGGGAGGCGGATGGCCTGCGCAGCTGGATGTCCATGACCCCCATGGAACTGGAGAGCCAGGAGATCGGCTGCCTGCTGGCCCGGGGCCGCACGGTGGTGATGGGCATGGGCATGGGTTGGGCCGCCTGCATCGCGGCGCTCAACCCCGCCGTCACCACCGTGACGGTGGTGGAGCAGGATCCCGAGGTGCTGGCAGTGATAGACCAGTGCGGCGTCTTCGCCCAGTTGCCGCCGGGAGCGGCGGCCAAGATCACGATCCGCCAAGGCGACGCCTACCGCTGGACGCCGGACGACGGCCTGCCGGTGGACACACTGCTGGCCGACATCTGGTTGGGCCTGCACAAGGGCGGCCGCCAGGAAGAGGTGCGCGCCATGGTGGCCAACACCGGCGCCGCGGCCGTCTATTTCTGGGGCCAGGAGATGAACATCGCCTGGCGGCTGCGGGAACTGGGCCTGCCCGTGGACGCGGCCGGCATCGACAAGTGATGCGGGAATGGGGGCTGCCCCTCCTGGCCCCGGTCATCCCGGCTAGCTGAAA
>NZ_BACU01000238.1 GCF_000333275.1 Azospirillum sp. B4
TTCCTCCTCATGCCGGTAGCGTTCGGTGACGTCATTGTAGATCGACACCCAGCCCAGGCCGGGCATGCGGTTGCGGCGGAACTCCACGATGCGGCCGTCATCACCGCCGATATGGATGGTGCCGCTACCCTCCGCCCGTTCCCCGTCGGGCCGCCCCTCGGCGCGGTAGCGCAGCAGCTGCCACTGCACCAGCAGCTCCCGCTCCTCATCACTGGGGGTCAACTGGGGCGGCCGGGCGGCCTGCAGGGCCAGCAGCCGCCCCAGCCAGGGGATGGAAGAAATCGTTTCGGGGTCAAACTGACTGGCATCCAGCCGGATGCCATCATAGTCGCCGCGGCGCGATTGCCAGCGCGCGAGGTCGGGCATGTTGGGGTAGGCCCGGACGATCTCGTCCGTGGCGCCACCGATGGCGGGCCAGTTGCGGCTCCACACCACGAAATTGAAGCGTTCATCCATCACCATGAAACCGCCGGGCACCGCCTCCATGGCGGCGCTGAGGATGGCCGACTTGCGCCGCAGTTCCTCCTCTGCCTCGCGACGATCGGTGATGTCATTGTAGCTCAGCACGATGCCGCCGCCGGGGATGCGCTCCTCCACCGCGCGGTACCAGCGATCGCCGATCAGCCCCTCGCGCGCGATGCCGCGCTGAGACACGCGCCGGGCGATGTAGGCCTCCGGATCGCTCCCGGCGGCGGGCACCTGCCCGGCGGAGATGGAGTGGCGCAGCAGATCCTCGAACCGCCAGCCCAGAATGGCCCCGGGCGCGGGCGAGCGAGGGAACATTTCATGGTAACGGTCGTTGGCGAACACCACCCGGTCATCCGGGCCGAAGACGACGATGGCTTGGGAAAACTGCTGCAGCACGGCGTACAGTTGGGCCGCCATTTCCGGCGTGGGCCGGGGCTGGGCATCCGTTCCTGTGGACCTGTCCGTTCTGGACTCACCCGCTGGGGACTCGTCCTTGTCCGCCGTCATGCCGCCTCGCCGCTTTTGCCGTTGAACCCCCAGCTGCCCACCAGACGGTAGACTATCCGCTTCTGTCGGGTATTTGCAATTGGACATACGCCTTTTACGTGCATTGCGCGCTGGGCGCGACACGGGCTTCCCGGCCTTGCGTATTCAACGCTGTTGCGCGGGCCCCGCGCATGTTTTACCTCTCCCGCTGTCATCCGGCCCGCTATCCGGACGACGTAGGTTTTCCCGACGGACGCGGGCGCTATACCCCCGGCCGATATCGGGCTATACGTGCCCCGTGCCGCCCCCGTCCGGAGGCCGCCCCGCCGGGACAGGTTCCCCCGCGCGGGCCCAAGGGGGCCCCGGGCTTTGAAGGAGAGTGCGAGCAATGCCGTATGTCGTGACCGACCAGTGCATCAAGTGCAAGTACACCGACTGCGTGGAAGTCTGCCCCGTGGACTGCTTCTACGAGGGTGAGAACATGCTGGTCATCCACCCCGACGAATGCATCGACTGCGGCGTCTGCGAACCGGAATGCCCGGCCGAGGCCATCCTGCCGGACACCGATGGCCGCGCAGAGGAGTGGCTGGAGGTGAACCGGCAGTACGCCGCCGCCTGGCCGAACCTGAACCGCAAGAAGCCGGCACCGGCCGACGCCGATGCCTTCAAGGGCGTGCCGGACAAGTTCAAGACCTACTTCAGCGACAAGCCCGGCAACGGCAACTGAGCCAAGCGTAGGGAAGGCGCCGCGCCCTGGGGTCGCGGCGCTTTTTTTGGCTTTTGGCACTCTTACGGCGGACCTGCCCAAATCTTCGGCGGTAGTTGCCCAAGACATGCGCGATTCGCATGTCCGACATCCTGGCCCATACCCGGAACTTAAGCCGAACACGGTCTTGTCGACCTGTCATGGCACCGTCATATCGAGTATAGTCCTGGACGCGAGGATCGGCACGCCGTTCGCGAACGCCTAGTGCGTGCCCCGTTCCCCCAGCGCCTTCGTGCTGTAGTCCCTTGTCGCGGCCCCTGCCGGGCCGACAGCGACCTTTGCATGCCGTCCCCGGCGCCCAGGCCCGCCTTACGAGGCGGGACCTTCAAAGCCGAATTGTGAGAGCCGATCCAAATGACCGACAAGCTCGATTTCGTCAGTGGTGATTACGTCGTCTATCCCGCCCACGGGGTAGGACAGATCGTTGCGATCGAAAAGCACGCCATCGCCGATATGGAGGTGGTGCTGTACGCCATCACCTTCGAGAAGGAGCGCATGACGCTGAAGGTGCCGGTGACCAAGGCGAAGAACGCCGGTCTGCGCCGCCTGTCGAGCAAGGACCGGATCAAGGACGCCATGGAGACCCTGCAGGGTCCGTCCAAGATCAAGCGCATCATGTGGAGCCGCCGCGCCCAGGAGTATGAGGCCAAGATCAACTCCGGCGACCCGGTGTCCATCGCCGAGGTGGTGCGTGACCTGCACCGCGGGACCGACCAGTCCGACCAGTCCTACAGCGAGCGGCAGATCTACCACGCCGCGCTGGAGCGCTTGGCCCGTGAACTGGCCGCCGTCGAGAAGATCGATGAGCGCAAGGCGACCGAGCGTCTGGAAGCGGTGCTGGCCAAGGCGGCCTAAGCCGTCTGCCGCAAGAAGGCCGGCGTATCCGCCCATTGGGGGTACAGTTCGCCGGCATCACTATACTTAGTGCAAAAAGGGGTGGTCGGGTTCGATCACCCCTTTTTTCATGCCCCGGCGCCGCATACACTGGTCGGCATCTTCCCCTGCCGGTCTGACCCGACGCATGAACGAACAAGAGCGCTTTGTCGTGCTGGGCCGTCCGCGCCGCGTCTGGGCGGTGGGCGCCATCCATGGCGACGTCGATCGGCTGGCGGCTCTGCACGACGACATCGGCACCCGCTTCCAGGCCGGTGACCGGCTGATCTACCTGGGCAATCTGATCGGCCGGGGACCCCGGGTACGCGACACGATGGACGAGTTGTTGTCCTTCCGCCGGGCCATCCTGTCGGTGCGCGGCGTCATTGTCAGCGACCTGGTCTACCTGCGTGGCGGGCAGGAGGAGATGTGGCAGAAGCTGCTGCAACTGCAGTTCGCCCCCAATCCCGTCGAAGTGCTGCAGTGGATGATGACGCAAGGGGTGGACGCCACCCTGGCCGCCTATGGCGGCAGTGCCTATCAGGGCGTGGCCGCCGCCCGGGACGGCGCGGTGTCGCTGGCCCGCTGGACCAGCCAACTGCGCACCTCCCAGCGGGCGTCCCCCGGCCATGACACCCTGTTCGCGGCACTGCGCCGTGCCGCCTATACCGAACGCCCGGCCGAAGGCCTGCCCGAGATGCTGTTCGTGAACGCAGGCATCGACACCTCCCGCCCCCTGGCCGCCCAGGGCGACAGTTTCTGGTGGGGAGGGGCGACCTTCGCCCGCATAGACGCCCCCTACGCCGGCTTCGGCCGGGTGGTGCGGGGTTATGATCCCGCCCATGGCGGCTTGGCGGCCACGGCCCATGCCGTGACCCTGGATGGCGGGTGCGGCTTCAACAACGGCGCCCTGGCCTGCGGCTGCTTCGGCGCAGATGGCGAACTTCTCGAAGTGGTCGAGGTCTGATTCCCCCACCGCCGTGGTTGACGGCGGGGCACCGGCGCCGCACTTAAGGGGCAGCCTGAACAGGAGCGCGCCCGTGTCCCGTATCGATGAAACCCGCCCCTTCCTGCCTGTGCAGATCGCCGTGATGACGGTGTCCGACACCCGCGACCCCGCCACCGACAGGTCCGGCGACACGCTGGTGGAACGGTTGACCGGCGCCGGGCACGTGCTGGTGGCCCGCGCCATCGTGAAGGACGACCAGGCCGCCATCGCGGCCCAGTTGCGGGCCTGGATCGCGGATCCGGCCGTGGATGTCGTCATCTCCACCGGCGGCACCGGCCTGACCGGCCGCGACGTGACGCCCGAGGCGTTCGAAAGTGTCTACGAGAAGCGAATCGACGGCTTCGGAGAGATGTTCCGCACCCTGTCGTTCGAGAAGATCGGCACCTCGGCCCTGCAGAGCCGGGCCACGGGCGGCGTGGCTGGCGGCACCTACCTGTTCGCCCTCCCCGGCAGCCCCAGCGCCTGCCGCGACGGCTGGGACCTGATCCTGAAGTACCAACTGGACAACCGTTTCCGCCCCTGCAACCTGGTGGAGATCATGCCCAGATTGCAGGAGCACCGCCCCTAACGGTGGACGCGGCGGCCTGATCTTCTGCGATTTCGGTTAAGGGCGGCCCCCGCAGTTGAAGCGCCGGGGGAAAACCTGTATCGATTCAAGGCCCGGCCGGACGCGCCCTTCCCGTGCTGTCCAGCCCATGGCCAGATGCGTCCCGGGGAGCTTCCCCAGGGGATATCACCGGCACCCCGCGATGGGGGCCGATGATGGGAGCGCGGGACGGCCAGGGACGCCGGCACCAAGAATGCGGGACCAGGAGAACGACCCCATGACGCGCACCTATATCTCGATGGCCAAGACCGGCGGCCAGGGCAAGACGCTGGTGGCCCAGATGCTGGTCCTGCAGCATGAGCAGAAGGGCGCGCCCGTGAAGCTGGCCGCGGCCGACAGCGACACGCTGAACCAGCGTTCCAAGTTCG
>NZ_BACU01000237.1 GCF_000333275.1 Azospirillum sp. B4
CGGCGGCCGGCATGCGGGCCAGCACTTTTTCCAGCGCGCTGGGCGACCAGCCCAGGTCGGCCATCACCAGGGCGATGCGCGGGCGCTTGTCGTCCTGGGGGAAGGGCCGGCTGTAGGCTTGCCAGGGGGCGGGGCCCTTGGCCGGCACGCGCGGCAGATAGCCGGCCCGCGTCTTTTCCAGCAGGTCCTCATTGCGGCTGGGCGCCAGCTTGACCTGGACATCCACGGGGTCCGCCTCACGCGGGGCCTCCGCCGCCTTGGGCTGGGCGCCTTCCGCCGGTGCCGCTGGCTTGGCGGCCACTGGGCGGGCGCTACCGTCTGGCAGGGTCACCGGGATGTCCGCCAGGGTGGACGCCTTGCGCCGCTGGCTCGCCGTTTCCTCGGCGGTGGCGGCCAGCCAGGCGACGGTGCCGGCCGTGGCCAGCACCACCAGGGCCACGGCCACGGCGAACAGGTTCAGCTTCCGCCGGGGCTTGTCCTTGGCGTCGTCGCCGGGGCTGGCCGTGGCCGCCCGGCCGGCGCGCTTGGGCACGCCCAGGCGCGCCGCCAGCACGTCGGCGGACGCGTCCTCGTCCGCGCCGGCCAGCAGCGCCTCGAAGGCGTCGTCATCGCCGCCCTTCCTGCGTTTTGTTTTCTTCGCCGCCTTGTGAGGCTTGGCCTTGCGCGGCTTGCGCGAGGCGAGGGCCTTCAGACGGGTGAGGAGGGCGGCCAAGGGGTCCCCATCGGTTGGCTAAGGCGTCGTCAGTTCGTGGCCTTGGACTGCTGCAACAGCGACAGGCCGCGCAACAGGTCGAGCGCCCGCGTCAGCTGGTAGTCCTGGGGCGTGGCGTCGCCGGTGGCGGCTGGCGGCACCGCGGTACCGCCGGCCTTCGGGTCGGCCTTGGGATCCGCCTTGGGGTCTTGCGTCTTGGCATCGACCTTGGCCTTGTCGGCGCCGGCACCCTTGGTGTCGGGCGTCTTGGCGTCCGAGGTCTTGTCCTTCGCGTCCTCGCCCGGCTTGGCCGGCTGTTTGGACCCGGGATCGGTGTTGCGCAGGGCGTGCGGCAGGTCGGCCTCGCGCCGGCGGATGATGCCGGCGGGCGTGCCCAGTTCCTCCACCTTGGCCTGCTGCACCTCGATGTCCGGGGTGATGCCCAGCTGCTGGATGGACCGGCCGGACGGCGTGTAGTAGCGCGCCGTGGTCAGCTTCATGGCATTGCCGCCGGGCATGGGCATGATGGTCTGGACGGAGCCCTTGCCGAAGCTCTGCGTGCCCATGAGGATGGCGCGCTTGTGATCCTGCAGCGCGCCGGCCACGATTTCGGAGGCCGAGGCCGAACCGCCGTTGATCAGCACCACCAGGGGCAGGCCGTGGATGGCGTCGCCCGCCTTGGCGTTGTAGCGCTCGCCCTGGTCCGGGCGGCGGCCGCGGGTGGACACGATCTCACCCCGCTCCAGGAACGTGTCGCTGACGGAGATGGCCTGGTCCAGCAGGCCGCCGGGGTTGTTGCGCAGGTCCAGCACATAGCCGACGACCTTGTCGCCCAGCTCCTTCTGGATGCCGGCCAGGGCCTTGTCCAGGCCCACCTGGGTCTGTTCGGTGAAGCCCGACAGGCGGATGTACCCGACGTTGCCCTCCACCCGCCACCGCACCGACTGCACCTTGATGACGGCGCGGGTCAGGGTCAGGTTGATGGGCTGGGGCACGTTGTTGCGGTGGATGGTGACCTTGATGTCGGTGCCGGGGGCGCCGCGCATCTTCTCCACCGCGTCATTCAGGCCCAGTCCGACGATGGCCTCGTCGTTCAGGTGGGTGATGTAGTCGCCCGGCTGCACGCCGGCGCGGGACGCGGGCGTGTCGTCGATGGGCGAGATCACCTTGACCACGCCGTTCTCTTCCGTGACCTCCAGGCCCAGGCCGCCGAACTCGCCCTTGGTCTGGACCTGCATGTCCTCGAAATTCTTCTTGTTCATGAAGTTCGAGTGCGGGTCCAGCGAGGCCAGCATGCCGTTGATGGCCGCCTCCACCAGTTGGTCGTCCGGCACTTCCTCGACATAGTCGGACTTCACGCGCTCGAACGCCTCGGTGAACAGTTCCAGCTGCTTGTAGGTCTCGGCCTTGATCGGCGGCTTGGCGTCCAGCGGCCGGGACAGGGGGCTGGCCAGATAGACCAGGGCCACGACGGCCACGGAGGTCAGCAGTTTCTTCATCTCACCCTTGTCCTTTACCCTCGGTGCCCGTGAAGCCGCGCAGGGGGTTGATCGGCTGACCACCCCGTCGCAACTCGAAATACAATGTGGGGGTTCCGTCGCTGGCCATGGCGCCCATGGGCTCGCCGGTCAACACACGTTGTCCCACCCGCGTATCGATCCGACCCAATCCCGCGATCAGGCTATGATACCCATTGGGGTGCTCGACGATCAAGATGAGGCCATAGCCCTTGAAGGGGCCGGCGAAGACCACCGACCCTTCATACGGCGCCACGACGGGGGAGCCTGCGCGGGCGCTGATGCGGATGCCCCGGCTGGTGGTGCCCACCGTGTCCTGCTCGCCATAGCGCTGGGCCACCGGGCCGGCCACAGGCAGGGTCATGCCGCCCAGCGCCGTGCCGCCGGGCACGTCCTTGGGCGTGCGGCCCATGGCGGCCAGCCGCTCCTGCGCCTTTTTCTGCCGCGTCTCCTCGGCCAGCTGGCGCTTCTGCGCCTCCGCCTGGCGGGCGCGGTCGGCCGCCGCCTTGCGCTCCGCCTCCAGCTTTTAACCAGGTCACGCAGGTCGCCGGCCTGGGCGGTCAGC
>NZ_BACU01000236.1 GCF_000333275.1 Azospirillum sp. B4
TCCGGCGTGACCTGATAGTCGCTGTCGATGACGCCCACCACCTCGACGTCCGGGGCGGTGACGGACAGGCCAAAATTGAGCGCGCCGCCCTTGAAGCCCGGCCAGCGCGGCAGGTGGAAGAAGCGGAAGCGCGGCCCCAGCTTGGCGCAATACTCCTCCAGCGGGCGCCACACCGCCTCGTCCTTGGTGTTGTTGTCGATCACCAGGACTTCGAAGTTGGGGTAGTCCATGGCCGCCAGGGCGTCCAAGGTCTCGATCACCATGTGCGCCGGCTCGTTATAGCAAGGCACGTGGATGGAAACCTTGGGCGCGTAGTCGCCCAGCGGCTCGCGCACCGGCGTGTAGCGGCGCTTCCAGCGCTGGGTCCACACCACCTCGGTCAGTTCCAGCCCATCGATCAGCATGACGGCGAACAGGATCAACTGGGCGAAGATCAGCACCATGAAAGCGGTGAAGGACAGGGTGCCCATGCCCACGGTCAGGGCCTGCGTGCCTGTCCACACCAGGACCGACGCCACGGTTTGGATCAGGAAGCCGTAGAACAGCTGGCCGCGCCATTTCAGGTCGTCGCGGCTGAGGACGAAGAAGAACATGGGGAGGAAGGCCAGGCCGGTGGCGATGGCGCACAGCACCCGCCACGACGGCACCTCCAGGATGCCGCCCACCATGGGGAACTTCTGGTGGCGGTGGGCATCCCAGATGCCCCAGGCCGTCTCCGCCGTGCCGCCCAGCGTGCGCTTCCACGGCTGGTCGAAGGCTTCCATGATGTAGAAGTCCAGGCGCTGCTGGCCAGCGATGTTCAGGAAGCTGCGGATGTACTTGGCCTCGTTCACCAGGCCGGCTTCGGCCGCCCCGCGATAGGCGCCGTCGGACGGCCAGCCGGTCTCGCCGATCAGGATGTGCTTGTTGGGGAAGCGTTCCTGCACCTGGCGGTAGGCCGCCATCGCGTCGTCCACCGCGCGGTCCACCGACACCTTGTTCCAGTAGGGCAGCAGGTGGATGGTGATGAAGTCGCAGGCGTCCGCCAGTTCCGGATGGTTCAGCCAGACGTAGGATGGCTCCGCCGTGGACACCGGCACATTCACCTGGCGCTTCACCCGCTGGATGTAGTCGATCAGCTGGGTGACGCTGAAATCGTCACGGAACAGCACCTCGTTGCCGACCATGACCCGCTTCACGTTGGCATTGGCGCGGGCCACCCGCACCAGGCCCGCCAGCTCCGCCTCGTTGGCGGCCATGTCCTTGGCCAGCCAGGCGCCTTGGGTGACGGTCAGGTTGGGATAGCGCTCCAGCGCGATGGGCGCCACCTGGTCGATGCCGTTGCCCACCTGATAGGTGCGGATGGACTGCACATGCGGCGCCACCACGTCCAGGTCGCGGCGGATGTCGTCGGCGGTGGGGCTGTCGCCGTTCTGCGGGCTCTGGTCGGCCTGGAAGGGCACGAAGGCCACGCCGGCGATGGTGCCGGCCCACGGCCGTTCCACGGCCGGGCGATTGACGATCGCCCAGGCGCCGATGTTGCCCAGCACCAGAAGAAGCAGGACCGCCCAGGCGGACTTCTGCATCCTCAAAATCTTACGCATTGTGAACGACCCCTGCCCCTGAACGGGATGACGGATGAAGACGGCGAACGGAAAAAACGCGTGCGAAACGTGTGAATGACCAAGCGGGTTCCCAGCCCCGGGGACCTGACGCTTGACCAGACGGCCCTCCCAATCGCACGACTATGGGGCAATTTTATGGAGGCCGGCGGCCCGCCTGTCCTGTCCCATGGCCGAACCCTTTGGACGGGCGGCGTCGGGCAGTAGTACATAGCCATCCCGGCGGCGGCGTCCAGCGGTATTGCGGACACCCGCGCCCGCCGTGCGATAAGCCATCCAACGCCCACCCAATGCATTGCCATAGGACGGATTTCCCCCGGATGACAAGCGCCACTGAATTCATGCTGCACCCCCGCCTGGCCGCCGATACCGTGACGGTGGGCGACCTGCCGCTGTGCCGGGCCCTGCTGTCGCGGAACGCCTGCTGGCCCTGGCTGGTCCTGGTGCCGCGCCGCGCCGGTGCTGTGGAGATCCACCGGCTGGAGGTGGCCGACCAGGCCCGGTTGATGGCTGAGATCAGCCAGGCCTCCCGCGTCATGGAGGCGGCGTTCTCGCCCGACAAGCTGAACGTGGCCGCCATCGGAAACCTGGTGCCGCAGCTGCATGTCCATGTCGTGGCCCGCAGGCGCGACGATGCCGCCTGGCCCGGCCCCATCTGGGGTTCCGGCCATGAGCGGGCCTACGACGCGGGCGCGGCCGAGGCGCTGGCGGCGAAGCTGGCGGTTGATCTGGGGCTGTAAGCGGGGCGTATAAGATCGCTCACGACCAGAATGCCGGAGGGCGCTTCCATGATCACCGTCCATCACCTGAACAATTCCCGCTCCCAGCGCGTGCTGTGGGCGCTGGAGGAATTGGATTTGCCCTATCAGGTCGTGCGCTATGAGCGCGATGCGGCCACGCAGCTGGCCCCGCCGGCGTTGAAGGCCATCCATCCGCTGGGCAAGTCGCCGGTGATCGAGGATGACGGCCTGGTGCTGGCGGAATCGGGCGCCATCATCGAGCACCTGGTGCGCACTTATGGAGAGGGGCGCCTGGCCCCGGCGCCGGGCGACCGCGCCTCCTACGCGCGCTACCTGCACTGGATGCACTTCGCCGAGGGTTCGGCCATGCTGCCCCTGCTGCTGCACCTTTACACCAGCCGTTTGGGTGAGGCCGCCGCCCCCCTGCAACCCCGCATCGCCAGCGAAATGGCCAACCACCTGGGCTATATGGACGCGGAGTTGGGCAAGTCGCCCTGGTTCATGGGCGACCAGTTCACCGCCGCCGACATCCAGATGAGCTTCCCCATCGAGGCGGCCATGATGATGCCCGACGCCGGCCAGCGCTTCGCCAACCTGGCGGCCTTCGTGGCCCGCATCCAGACGCGTCCGGCCTACCGCGCGGCGGTGAAAAAGGGCGGGCCTTATCGCTACGATCGCGGCTGACCCAGCTTCGCCGTCAGCCAGTCGACCAGCGGCGCCCACACCTCCTGCGGGGCGCCGGCGCTGACCACCATGCCGATGTGGCCCAGGCGGGGTTCCAGCCGGTCGCCGCCGGGGATGGCGTCGATCAGGGCGCGGGCCGCACCCGGCGGCACGATGCGGTCGCGGGCGGGGATGATGGCCAGGGTGGGCAGGCGGATGGCGCCGGGGTTGATGGCCTGGCCGCTTATCCGCCAGGTGCCTTCGGCGGGGTCGTTGCGGCCGTACCAGCCGCCCAGGCACTCCCGCGCCACCGGTGCGGCCAGCGGCACGCCGTCGTTCAGCCAATCCTCCAGCGCCACGAAGTCCTGGGCGTCCTGGCTGTCGGGGTCCAGGCCGGCGTAGCGGCTGAACTTGCGCAGGGCCAACAGGGGGTCGAGGCCGGCGAACAGGAATTGGATCATGTCCACCGGCAGCTCGCCCAGCCAGGTCAGCGCCGGCTCCACCAGCGGCAGCACGGCGGCGGTGCGCAATGCCGCGGCCGGATCGTCGGCATGGAAGTCCCAGGGTGCCGCCAGCAGCACCAGGGCCGAGAGGGTCTCCGGCCGCAAGGCGGCGGCGGCGGTGGCCAGGGTGCCGCCCATGCAATACCCCACCAGGGCCGGGGCCTGGCCCCCCAGGTCGCGCACCGCGTCCACGGCGCGGGCCAGGCGGCCGGCGACATAATCGCCGAGGCCGAAGCCCCGTTCCACCGTGCCCGGCGTGCCCCAGTCCAGCAGGAAGGGACGGAAGCCCCCCTTCCCACCGGTGTGGGCCAGCCAACGCACCAGGCTTTTGCGTGCCGACAGGTCCAGCACATAGCCGCGGTTGACCAGTGACGGCACGAACAGCAGCACCGGGCCCTTGGCGCCCGGCAGGCCATAATCCAGCAGGCGGCTATTGCCCTCCGTCCACACGGGCGGCGGGTCGGTGACGTCACGCTGGTAGGGGTTGCGGCGATAATGTTCCAGGCCGGTCAGCAGCGTGTCGAGTCGGCGCCGGGTTTCACGATCCACCGCCGCGTTCAGGGCTTCCGGATCGACGCCGGCCAGGTCGGCCTGCAGTTGGCGGCGCCTGGGTTCCAACTCCTTGCGCCAGATCGGCGAGCTGCCGTTCAAGAGCGGCAATCCGGCCCGCGAGTTCAGCAAGACGGCCATCGCCGCCGCCAGGTGGGTCGCCAGGGGACGGGGACCCTGGCGGGGCTTGGGCCGGGGCTCGGGGCGGGGTTGGTGCATCGGTGCCGGCGGCGCCTGGGGTGCCGCCTCCGGCGCTGGCTTGCGGGTTGGCATAAGGCCCCCAGGGGAAGGTGGCGGGGGAGGGGAAGGGGACGCCCATCCAGGCCGCGGGGCCAGGATTCGCGCCGCTGGCGCCGGCGGCGCCCATACCGGCGGCGAAGGGGTTGCCGGCCGGCCAGGCGGCCTGGCCCAGGGTCCGCGCCAGGCGGGCGAAGGCCCCGGTCATGTCGGGGTCGGCGGCCACGGCGGCCCACTGGTCCTGCCACAAGTCCAGGTAGCGGCGGGCCAGCGCGTCCAGGCTGGGCGGCTCCCCGGGCGGGGGGGCGGCCTGGTCGGTGGAGGCCTCGGAATCAGGTGGTGACGCGGTGGACTTGCGGGACATGGCGGCCAATCTACACCCCCGCCCAGCGGGTGGCAAAGCAGTGGCGGAACGACTCTGACGCATTGGTTGCTGGCAGGATGCTTGCACCTTCCGCACCGCATGGATTAGCTATGTGCAGTGCACCCGTGTTGCGGGTGTTAAACATCGCCGGGAAACGCCGCCTATGGTCGACAAAGAAGACACCAAGCCCGCGCCGATCACGATCAAGAAGTACGCCAATCGGCGTCTCTACAACACCGCGACCAGCTCGTACGTGACCCTGGACCATCTGTGCCAGATGGTGAAGGACGGGACCGACTTCGTCGTCTATGACGCGAAGACGGGGGACGACATCACGCGGTCGGTGCTGACCCAGATCATCGTGGAAGAAGAGTCCAAGGGCGGGCAGAACCTGTTGCCCATCGGTTTCCTGCGGCAGTTGATCAGCCTGTATGGCGACAACATGCAATGGATGGTGCCGAAGTACCTGGAATACAGCATGCAGTCGTTCACCCGTAATCACGAAAAGATGCGGGACTATTTCCAGAACACCCTGGGCGGCATATTCCCCTTTGGTTCGTTCGAGGAAATGGGCAAGCAGAACATGGCCATGTTCGAGCGGGCCATGCGCATGTTCTCGCCCCTGGCCGGGGCCGAGGGCGGCAAGGCCGACACGGGCGAGGCGCCCAAGGCCAAGCCCGCCAGCGGCGGCCAGTTCGACGAGTTGCAGAAGCGGCTGGACGAACTGCAGCAGCAACTGGTCTCCCTCACCACCCTGACCCGCAAGCCGGACTGACCGTCCGCGCGGATCAGTTTCAAGAAAGGCCCGGCCGCCCCGATGCGGCCGGGCCTTTTGTGCATGTGCGGAAGCGGGCATCTGGCATCGCGGCCTGGAAAGACAGCCAGAAATTGCGCCCTTGCCGCGTCCGGTTGTGGGGGTGCGGGGTTGCGCCAACGGCATTTCACGCCGCGCTTGACCCTGGGCTAAGGTTTGCGCCCCGGACAACAGACCCCCGGACACCAAACAAATGAGCAGGGCCGCCCGGCAGAGGGGCGACGCCCATTTTCTGAAGGAATGAGGAAGACATGCCGCTGAACCGCAGGATTGTTCTGGCCTCGCGCCCCGAGGGGCTCCCGACGGAACAGAACTTCGGGATGGAACAGGCGTCCATCCCCGTGGCGGGTCCCGGCCAGATGCTGCTGAAGACGCGGTGGCTCTCTCTCGACCCCTACATGCGCGCCCGCATGAGCGCCGCCAAGTCCTACACCCCGCCCATCGAGGTGGGCGGCCTGATGGTCGGTGGCACCATCGCCGAGGTGGTGGAAAGCAATGTCCCCGGCTTCCATTCCGGCGATCTGGTGCTGTCCAACTCCGGCTGGCAGGAATACGCCGTGGCCGGCCCGAAGTCGGTGCACAAGCTGGAGACCGACGGCCTGCCGGTGACGACGGCCCTGGGCGTGCTGGGCATGCCGGGCCTGACGGCCTACGTGGGCCTTTACGACATTGGCCAGCCCAAGGCGGGTGAGACGGTGGTGGTCTCCGCCGCCGCCGGCGCCGTGGGTTCCGTCGTCGGCCAGCTGGCCAAGCTGAAGGGCGCCCGTGCCGTGGGCATCGCCGGCGGGCCGGAGAAGTGCGCCTTCGTGGTGGATGAGCTGGGCTTCGACGCCTGCGTCGACTACAAGGCGGAGAATTTCAAGGAAGCGCTGGCCGCCGCCTGCGAGCATGGCGTCGACGTCTATTTCGACAATGTCGGCGGCCGGGTGACGGACGCGGTGTTAGAGCTGCTGAACACCTTCGCCCGCGTGCCGGTCTGCGGCCGCATCGGCAACATCAACGACACCGAGCCGCCGGCCGGCCCGGACCGGGTGCCGGCCCTGCTGTCGACCATCCTGACCCGCCGCCTGCATGTGCAGGGCTTCATCGTGTCCGACCACTGGCACCGCAACGACGCCTTCCTGGAAGAGGTCGGGGCCCTGGTCAAGGAGGGCAAGCTCCGCTATCGCGAGGACGTGACCGAGGGCCTGGAAAACGCGGTCGGCGCCTTCCTGGGCCTGCTGAAGGGCAAGAACCTGGGCAAGGCCCTGGTGAAGCTGTAAGCCAGAATACCGGCAGCGGCATGAGGCATGGCTTCATGCCGCTGTAGGCTGCGACTGCGGCCGCCGGCGCTTGAGGAACTGCTTAAATTCTGATCTCGGCGCCCAGGACCTTCAGCAGTTGCGCCAGCCAGGCGGGATGGGCGGGCCAGGCGGGGGCGGTCACCAGCTTGCCGTCGGTGATGGCGCCGTCCACGGGAATGTCGGCGTACTCGGCCCCCGCCAGCGTCACTTCCGGCCGGCAGGCGGGGTAGGCGGAGACTTTGCGCCCCGACAGCACGCCGGCGGCGGCCAGAATCTGCGGGCCGTGGCAGACGGCGGCGATGGCCTTGTCCTGGTCCGCGAAGGCACGCACCAGCGACAGCACGCGACTTTCCAGGCGCAGGAACTCCGGCGCGCGGCCGCCGGGGATGACCAGGGCGACATAGTCGTCGGCCTTCACGCTTTCGAAATCCGCGTTCAGCGTGAAGTCGTGGCCGCGCTTCTCGGTATAGGTCTGGTGCCCTTCGAAATCATGGATGGCGGTGGCCACCTTGTCGCCGGGCCGTTTGCCGGGCGACACGGCGTCGACCTGGTAGCCCACCATGGACAGGGCCTGGAAGGGCACCATGGTCTCATAGTCCTCGGCGAAATCGCCGACGATCATCAGGATGCGCTTGGGGGCCATGCGGGTTCCTCCATCGGGCCGGTTGGGGCCCGACCAGGATGCCGATGGCGGGCTGGAATGCCTATGGGCCCTAAGGAGGTAGGGTCGGCGATGGCGCCGCCCGAAAGGGCAATGGGCATTGGTCTGCGATGAGAGTGATGTGCGAAGTCCCTGTTATGGTAGGTACGCCCGGACTTTCCACGCCGGGCACTCCAATTTCACGAGCGACCGGTCGACAGGCACGAAACGCAGGGCAAATAGCCGGGAGCCTACGGGAATCTCTCCCGTCCCTTCCCCTTCGCGGATGGGAAGGATCATGCCGTCCACCATTTCCAGGCTGATGCCGGCCTCCCACTCGCCATTTCCTCCTCGGCCCCCACGACTACAGTAGGCGTGGATCATCCGGACGTCGGAGAATGCGTATGTCCTTTCTGATGATAGGAAGCTGGACTGGTGGCGAATACCTTGGTTAGTCATGCAGGTTCGCGACCCTGTCAAAAACAGGCCTACGCCCAGGGTCAGAATCTGGACCGTCAGTACGATCCAAAAGCTTCTGTAGCGAAACAGGCTCCCTTGGCGTTTGAAGAAGGAGCCAACCGCTTCTCCCAGTAGGCCGGCGCTTAAGAGGGCGAAGAGAAAATCGGCGAGGAAGTGCCAGGGCTCCACTGTTGGCGAGGCTGTACAGAACAGCGCGTCAGGGCCGGCGAAACGGTGTCGCAGGCTATCATCCACGCGTAACGTTGCCCAAAACAGAATGAAGATGCCCACGAAGAACGTGGTGTAGGAAAGCACCGGCCTGATATCTGGTTCTTGCTTATCCTCGAATGATCCTCTCCTCACCTTTGCGCTCCAGATCGGGAAAGCATTGGAGAAGGTGCGGACGTCACCGATCCGCCTGCCGGTTCACCACTGCCGTGACGGGGGCCAGCACGATGCCCCGGTCGCGCAGGCCCACGGCCCAGCGGGCGATGGCCTCCAGTGTCACGGGATAGGGCTGGGCG
>NZ_BACU01000235.1 GCF_000333275.1 Azospirillum sp. B4
CGATGGTGCAAGCGCCTCTCAGGTGCACGGACCGNCCGTAGCCGCGCAAATCGGCGAAGGCGTAGGTGTAACGCTTTCCGTCCAGATAGGGCCGCATGGGCGCGTATGTGCTGGCGTCGCCCAGCCAGTCATGCAGAACCAACACGGGTTCCGGCCCCGTGCCGTGCAGCGTCACGCCCAGGATGTCAGCGGTCATTTCGAATTCCTTTTCAAGGCTGCGGGAAAGCCAAAAAGGAAACGCCCTCCCGGCGGACCGGAAGGGCGTTCGAAATTAGGGCAAGTCCTATCACATGCCGGCGGGAAGTCAAATCACACCAGTGGCATTTGGCGATCGACAATGATCATCGACAAGGCATTACTCCCGGTGCCCAATCCCGGGAGGCCATCCAGCGGCGCCTATGGCCGGGTCCCATCGCTGGGAACCCGGGGAGGGGGAGCGCCACCGGCCGCCGGCCGGGAGGGGTGGTGTCTGTTCCGTGCGGGACCGCAGGGAGGATGGGGCCCGGCCGGTGAAGCCGGGCCCGGGCCGTCAGCCCGCCTGCTTCACCCGCATGTACCACTCGACCAGCCGGCGCACCTGACGCTCGGTATAGCCGCGATCCACCATGCGCTCGACGAATTCGTGGTGCTTCTTCTCCGTCTCGCCATCCTTCTTGCTGCCGAAGCTGATGACCGGCAGCAACTCTTCCACCTGACTGAACATACGCCGTTCTATGACCAACCGCAGCTTCTCATAAGAGGTCCAGCTGGGATTGCGGCCGGCGTTGGCCGCCCGCGCCCGCAGCACGAACTTCACCACCTCGTTACGGAAGTCTTTGGGGTTGGCGATGCCCGCCGGCTTCTCGATTTTGGTCAGCTCCTGGTTCAGCAGGTCCCGGTTCATCAACTGGCCGGTGTCGGGATCCTTGAAGTCCTGATCCTCGATCCAGGCGTCGGCGTAGTCGACATAGCGATCGAACAGGTTCTGGCCGTAATCGTGGTAAGACTCCAGGTAGGCCTTCTGGATCTCGTAGCCAATGAACTCGGCGTAACGCGGCGCCAGGTCGGCCTTGATGAACTCCAGGTAGCGCTTCTCCGTCTCGTCGGGGAACTGCTCGCGGCGGATGGCCTGCTCCAGCACATACATCAGGTGCACCGGGTCGGCCGCCACCTCCACCGTGTCGTAGTTGAAGGTGCTGGCCAGCACCTTGAAGGCGAAGCGGGTGGAAATGCCGTTCATGCCCTCGTCCACGCCGGCGGCGTCCTTGTATTCCTGCAGGGTGCGGGCCTTGGGGTCCGTCTCCTTCAGGCTTTCGCCGTCATAGACGCGCATCTTGGAGAAGAGGTTGGAGTTCTCGTGCTCCCGCAGGCGGGACAGCACGGTGAAGCGGGCCAGCATCTCCATGGTGCCGGGGGCGCAGGGGGACTTGGCCAGTTCCGACCCGCCGATCAGCTTCTCATAGATGCGCTGTTCTTCCGTCACGCGCAGGCTGTACGGGACCTTGACCACGCAGATGCGGTCGATGAAGGCCTCGTTGTTCTTGTTGTTCTTGAAGCTCTGCCACTCCGCCTCGTTGGAGTGCGCCATGATGACGCCGGTGAAGGGCAGGGCGCCGATGTTCTCCGTGCCGATGTAGTTGCCCTCCTGCGTCGCGGTCAGCAGGGGGTGCAGCATCTTGATGGGCGCCTTGAACATCTCGACGAATTCCAGCAGGCCCTGGTTCGCCCGGTTCAGGCCGCCGGAATAGCTGTAGGCGTCGGGGTCGTTCTGCTGGAACATCTCCAGCTTGCGGATGTCGACCTTGCCCACCAGGGAGGAGATGTCCTGGTTGTTCTCGTCGCCCGGCTCGGTCTTGGAGATGGCGATCTGGCGCAGGCGCGAGGGGCGGACCTTCACCACCCTGAAACGGGTGATGTCGCCCGCGAACTCATCCAGGCGCTTGATGGCCCAGGGGCTGACCAGGCCGGTCAGGCGGCGGCGGGGAATGCCGTAGCGCTCCTCCAGCGCCTCGCCCATGGTGGTGGGGTCGAACAGGCCCAGGGGGCTTTCGAACACCGGGCTCAGTTGGTCGCCGGCCTTCAGCACATAGATGGGCTGGTCCTCCATCAAGGCCTTCAGGCGCTCGGCCAAGGAGGACTTGCCGCCGCCGACGGGACCCAGCAGGTAGAGGATCTGTTTACGCTCCTCCAGCCCCTGGGCGGCGTGGCGGAAGAATCCGACGATGCGCTCGATCGTCTCTTCCATGCCGTAGAACTCGGCGAAGGCGGGATAGATCTTGATGGTGCGGTTCATGAACACGCGGGACAGGCGGCTGTCCTTGGCGGTGTCCACCACCTCCGGCTCGCCGATGGCGGCCAGCAGGCGCTCCGGCGCGCTGGCATACATCATCGGGTCGTCACGGCACCCCTCGAGATATTCCTGCAAGGACATCGCCACCTCGCGGCGCGCCTCGTAGCTTTGGGCGAAGGTGGTGAACAGATCGGTCGACTTCGGCATGGGCTCACCCTTTCATAAGGATCACGCCTGTGAGGCAACTCGAACGGCGGTCCCTTATCCTGCGCGGGACCGCGACGGCTCTCCCTAACCCCCGTTCAAACGGCCCTCCGCCCAAACGGGGTACCAACCTCGTGACTGACGTTCAGAGAGGCAAGTTCCGTACCAGAATCCCCATCCATGCCGGATTCGGCCGCCAGAACCTTGACCTTCCATCTGTCGTCTGTCGTTCTCCCTGCACCCGTATGCCTTGGGTCTGACTTAGATATTGGTGGGCGATTGCGACGGAAATAGGGGCAATCGGGGATTTTTTGAGTAATAACCAGACGTTGTGATGGCAGGGCCGGGTGCTCGCCCCTCATCCCTTCCACCTATTACGGAGCGCCGGCCAGTGATCTGGGCAGCCCTGTCCGCTTATCCCACGGGCCCATCCGGCGGCGCCCGATGCCACGCTTCCCTCCGCCGAATGGCCTAAGCCCGGGGCATTCCCCGCGACTGGCATGCCGGCGGTATCATTATGCGTATTCCCTGCGGATAGGGTGACGCCGCAGCCGTCACCAAAGGGTTAACTTTGTGCGAGGGAATACATGTTTTTGGCCGTGTCGGCCCATCATGCATGGGACCGGTCGGCAGGTCCTGGACCCGGCCCCTAAATGTCGCAACACCCCAATAAGGGTGGGTGGCCGGCTATAGGTAGATGCTAAACCACCATCCAGGCCTAGCGCTAGTCCCCCTGTCCTTAAGATCGACGATTTCCGGAACTGATGCGGCCGTTGCCCTTTCCGTGGGCGGCTGCCGCCCCGGTAGGCACTATCCTGATGGACGGTGCCGGGGCGGGAGGTATCAAGGGCGTGACGGCGCCGTCTTCCGCTCTGCGGGCACACCCTCCGGCACCACCACGGCGTCCGGAGGTATGGTCAGGGGCGGGCGGGTGCGGGGCGGTGGGGCCACGTGCACGATGTCCTTGCGATAGGGCGCCAGCATGGCCAGCAGGCGGTTCTGGGCGGCAAAGGGGATGCTGCGCTTGTCCATGACGTTTTGCAGTTCCTGCACCAGGGCATTGAACTCCCGATCACCGATGCCGTAGCGCGCGTGGGCCATGGCCATGTCCATGCCCGTGTAGGCGCAGGGACCGCCCAATAGGGCGCAGAATTGGCTCGCCAGCTCGGCCTTGATGCGGGTGCGATTGGCGTTGGCGAAATAGGGATGCAGGTCGGGATTGCGCATCATCGCATCCATGTAGTCGTCCATCAGGGCGACCAGGCCGGGCTGGCCGCCGAAGGTCTGGTACAGGTCGGGCGACGGGCCTGGTGCGCAGCCGGCCAGGGGGTTGGTGAGCGTGAGCACCAGCAACAGGGCGGGAAGGCGGCGGGCGGCCATGGCTCAGAACCCCGCTTGCAGGGAGAGATAGACGGCATTCTGCCGCGCGGGCGTGACCACCCGGCCCAGGTTCACATAGGCCAGGGTGAAGGCCAGGTTGCGGGTCGGCAGCCAGGCGACGAAGGCGTCGTACCAGTCGTCCTCTGGCGCCAGGACGGGGTTGGCGCGGGCGAGCGTGTTGGGCTTCATGCGGTATTCCACGCCGGCCACCAGGGTGCGGCTCAGCAGCAACGCCGCGCTGCCTTCCAACTCGGCATGATAGCCATCGTCGGCCCCACCGAAGCCCAGCAGGCCGGTCTGGTTGGCCTTGGTCAGGCGCACGGTGCCGCTCAGCAGCAGGCTCCGCGCAAGCAAGATCTTGGTGGCGCTGGCATAGAGGTCGACGCCGTCGCCGCTGCGGGCGCCCAGAGCCTTCACCAGGGTGCCCCGATTGTTGGATTTGTATTGGGCGCCCAGCGCCACCTGGGGCATCCAGCTGTCCTGGTCATAGACGGCGTCGCCGGCCACCCGCACCTTGACGCCGACGACCGTGTTGGTGAAGGCGTAGCCGTCGCCCAGGCCCAGGGCGCCGCCGATGGCTTGGGTGTCGAAACGGTTCTGGGCGATGGACAGTTCCACCCGGTCCCACAGTCCGATCAGGGCGCCATAGGCGTTCATGCCGTAATCGTGGGTGCGCACGGCGGTGAAGAAGGCGGTGGCCCCCACCTCCTCCCGCGTGCCGCCGCCGCCGATGACGGCCCAGGGCGTCAGGCCGCCCCCCGCCGCCCCCTCCACCTGCGTGACGCCGCCGGTGGCGATCAGCTTGCCGCTGAAGGTCGCGCCCTCGGGGCGGCTGACGGTAGCGGCGGCGGCCGGCTGGCAAGGGAGGAGGTGGAGGGCCAGCGCCAGCAGGGGGGCGCCCGCCCATGCCCTGACGCGGCAGGCCCGCCACAGTTTGAAATACCGCCCCACAACACCCCCATCAGTCCGTACCGCATCCGCCGGCCTGGGCAGGCCGGCGGCGCGAGGGTAGATGGCGGCCCCGGCCGCTTGGTCAAGGCGGCCCTATGCGGAATGCGGGGGTGAAGGGCGGTGTCCTCAGCGCTGCTTGGTGCCGAACAGGTTCTCGCGCGTCTTGTCGTCCATGGCTTGGCCAGCGGGGCGAACCTTGTCCTTCAGCAGCTCCAGGCCACGCTGCACGGCCGGGCGCGCGGCGATGGCGTCGATCCAGCGCCGCACATGGGGGAAGTCGGCCAGGTCGATCCCATAACGGTCATGCAGGCGTAGCCAGGGGAATGTCGCCATGTCGGCGATGCCGTAGTCGCCTGCCAGGTATTCCGTCTTGGCCAACTGGGTGTTGGCGACGCGGATCAGGCGTCGGGCCTCGTTGGTGTAGCGGTCGATGCCGTACTGGATACGCTCGGGCGCGTAGTGCTGGAAATGGCCGGCTTGACCGAACATGGGGCCGACGCCGCCCATCTGCCACATCAGCCATTGCACATGGCCGTACCAGGCGGCGGGGTCGGCCGGGCGGAACCGTCCGGTCTTTTCGGCCAGGTAGATCAGGATGGCGCCGGATTCGAACAGCGACAGCGACTGGCCGTTGGGGCCGTCCGGGTCGACGATGGCGGGCATGCGGTTGTTGGGACTGATGGCCAGGAAGTCCGGCTTGAACTGGTCGCCGGCGCCGATGTCCACCGGGTGGACCGTGTAGGGCAGGCCCATCTCCTCCAGCGCGATGGAGATCTTGTGGCCGTTGGGCGTGGGCCAGGCGTAGAGGTCGATGGCTTTCGGATCGGTCACGGACATGGGGCGTGGGCTTTCTCTGGGACGGCTGAGGCGGGGCCGGCCGCACTGGGCCGGCGCCGGGAGACGATCGGGGAATGAACAACGGGCCGCTGCGGCTTTCGTCACAGCGGCCCGTAATCCCGGTCACCCGCCGGCAAGGCGGGGGCCAGAGTAAACCCGCGCGCAAGGCCGGGGCGTTCGCAACGTCGGCTTTGCCCGCAGGGCGGAAAGGTGCGCCCTCTGCCCCACAGCTCTCAGAAGCCGCCGGCCACGTAAACGCGCATGCTCTCCACCTCACTGGTGGCTTCGGCCAAGCGGTGCTTCACTACGTCGCCAATGCTGATGAAGCCGACCAACCGGCCATGCTCCATCACCGGCATGTGGCGGAACCGGCCTTCCGTCATGCGTGTCATGATGGTGGAGACGCTGTCACCCGGGCTGCAGGCCACGACCTTGCGGGTCATCAGCTCCGACACGCTCTGGTTCAGCACGGCGGGGCCGTGGGTCGCCAGGCCGCGCACGATGTCGCGTTCCGAGATGATGCCGGCCACGCCGCCCGCCGGCTCCAGCACCAGCACGGCGCCGATGCGGTGGGCCGCCAGCAGGGCCGCCACCGTCTCGATGGTGTCGCCCGGCTTGGCGCTGATGATGCTGGTGCTGTCCTTGTGTTTCAGGATACCGGAAACATGCATAGGCGCTTCTCCCGTTCATCACGGGGTACGCGGGGCGGGATTGTCGCCCGATAACCAGCCTTCCCAAGGGCCGGTCTTCCGCGTGCCCAGTGGATCGATGTCAAGGAAACCAGCGCCGGCTTCTATCGGCCGGTAACGGCCCCCTCCGGAAGCGGGCCATCGACGGCAGCCCCTCCTTCCAGCGTCCATGAAACGTCATGTTGCGCCGCGTCCGCAATGGAACAAACGGAGACAGCCCGGGCAAAGCCACGGGCCTTAAGCATAGGTCGGAGGTGCGGAGAAGGCACGGGGCGGCCGACCCCTGGCCAGCCAGGGATCGTTCCGGTCACGAACCATTTGCTTCGTGCCAGTGGCATTTGATCGTGACCGTTCAAATGCCCCCTTAGGCGCCGGGCGGCGGACATCCGTCCGCCTTGGCTGATCCTCGCTTTCCAGTCCGCTCCGCTCCCCGGAAAGCTCCGGCGCCCGCCGTCGCGGGCTACAGCGCCACGAGCCTACCGTCTCGTACCGCTGTTAGCGCGCGTGGTCGCCCACGCCGGTGGCCGCGGCCGCCGTGGGGGCCGGACCCTGGTGCGGCACCAGCGGCAGGCAGTTCTGCACGATGGCGTAGCACTGCGACAGGCGGCCGGCCGGGCTGTCGGTGGAGCTGCCGTAGACCAGCTGCTGCACCACCCCGTTCTTCAGGGTGAAGGTGGCGTTGCAGTTGCGGGCCGACACCTCGGTGTTGCCGAAGTCCGCACCGCCCCAATAGCCACGGTGCCACGGGCCGCCACCGAAGCCGCCCCAGTAGGACGGGCCCATGCGGGTCTGCAGGCTGTCGCTGGAATAGGTGTAGTATTCGGTGTTGTCGACCGCCGTCTGGCGGGTGGGCACGCCGGCGCAGGACAGCAGGGTCTGCTTGGGCATGCCGATCAGGGCGCGCTGGGCATACGCCGCCTGGTCGGCGTCGGGGTTGGCGGCACAGCCGGCGACGGCCAATAGGCCAAGCGCCATCAGGCCCAAGGAACGGTAACGCATTTCAGTCTCCCTCACGCTTCCGGTTCGGTCGCTGCCGCCGGATGAACAAGCCCCAACCGCCAGGACCCTGCCCCAGGGCCCTTCCCCTTTAAGATAGTGCAGCACGGGGTTTCCCGCCAGGGCCGGCCTGAACCGGTTAATGCGCCAGATGTCGCGGGGACGGGGGATAAAGGGGCTTATACCAGTGGCATTTGATCGTGACCACTCAAACGCCCCTCATGCGCCGGGCGGCGGACATCCGTCCGCCTTGGCTGATCCTCGCTTTCCAGTCCGCTCCGCTCCCCGGAAAGCTCCGGCGCCCGCAGTCGCGGGCTACAGCGGCACGAGATATATCTCGTGCCGCTGGTATTATTCCGCCGCCTGAAGCTCTTCCGCGGTGGCCAAGTCCACGGACACCAGTTGCGACACGCCGCGCTCCGCCATGGTGACGCCGAACAGGCGGTCCATGCGGGACATGGTCAGGCGGTGGTGGCTGATGATCAGGAAACGGGTGTGGCCCGCCCGCGCCATCTCCTCCACCAGGTCGCAGAAGCGGCCGACGTTGGCCTCGTCCAGCGGCGCGTCCACCTCGTCCAGCACGCAGATGGGGGCGGGGTTGCACAGGAACACGGCGAACAGCAGGGCGATGGCCGTCAGCGCCTGCTCCCCACCCGACAGCAGCGACAGGATTTGCAGCTTCTTGCCCGGCGGGCTGGCGTAGATCTCCAACCCGGCGTCCAGCGGATCCTCTGTGTCGGTCAGCTTCAGCTGGGCGCGACCGCCGCCGAACAGCTGGGTGAACATCTCCTGGAAATGGCCGTCGACCTTGTGGAAGGCGGCCAGCAGCCGCTCCCGCGCCTCCTTGTTCAGGCCGGAGATCCCCTGGCGCAGGCGGGCGATGGCGGACACCAGATCCTCCCGCTCCGTCTTCATGACGGTGATCTGCTCATCCAGTTCCTGCACCTCCTGCTCGGCGCGCAGGTTGACGGGGCCCATGTTGTCGCGCTCGGATTCCAGGCGGCCCAGGCGCTGTTCCACCGCGTGGGCTTCGGGCAGGGGCTCGCCCTCGTCCAGGCCCGCCAGGGCCAGCACCTGGTCCGGCGGGCAATCCAGCCGTTCGGCGATGCGTTCCTTCACCGTTTCCAGGTGCTGCTGGGCGGAGCCCACGGCGGCCTCGGCATGGGCGCGGGCCTCGCGGGCGTCGGCCAGGCCGTTCTCCGCCTCCTTCAGGGTGCGTTCGGCCGCCGTCAGCTGGCCCTCGGCCTCCGCCAGGTCGTCGCCCGCGCGGGCGCGCACCCGTTGCGCTTCATGGATCAGGTCGGCCAGGGTCAGCCGCTCTTCCTCGATCTCCGCCGGGCGTTCAGCCAGGCGTTCCCGTTCCTCGCGGGTTTCTTCCGCGCGCTCGGTCAGTTCGGCCAGGCGGCCGCCGGTGCCGTCGCGGCGCTGCCGCCAGGACGTCTCCTCATGGGTGATGCCATCCAGCCGGCGGTGGCGGTCTTCCGCCTCGCGCAGCAGGCGGTCCAGGGCGTTCTGCGTCTCCGCCTGGCTGCCGCGCGCCTCCACCAGGCGCAGGCGGGTCTCGGCGATCTGCTCCCGGCCTTCGCCCGGCGGTGGCAGTTCCTCCAGCGTGGCGCGGGCTTCGGCCCAGCGCTCCCGCAGGTCTTCCTGGTCGGCGGCCATCTGGTCCAGGCTTTCCGCCAAGGCGGCCAGGCGGCTGGCCACGGCGGCGGCGGCCTGGGCCACGCGGGCGTGGGCGGCGCGGGCGTCGGCGACGGCGCGGAAGGCGCCGCTGACGGCGTCGCGGGCGGCGCGGTCCTTGGAGGATGCCTGGTCCACGGCCCGCAGCGCCAGGGTCACGCGCTCCTCCGCCGCGTCCTTGACCGCCTCATGCGCGGCGCGGGCCTCGGCCACGATGGCGTCGGCCTCCGCGATCTCCTGCGTCAGCTCTGACAGGCGGTTGCGCTGGCGCAGGCGCTCGGCGGCGGCGGTGGGGGTGCCGGCGGCGATGCAGTGCCCGTCCCACCGCCAGGCGGCGCCCTCGCGGGTCACCAGGATCTGGCCGGGGGCCAAATCCGGCGCCAGGCGGGCGCCGGTGGCGCTGTCGGCCACGATGCCGACATGGGCCAGGCAGCGGTCCAGGGCGGCTGGCGCCTTCACCCGGGCGCCCAGCGGTTCCGCGCCGGCGGGAAGCGCGGCCACCTGGGCCAGGGCGGGGAGGGCGCGCCAATGCACCGGTGCCGCCTCATCCAGGGGGGCGGTCAGGGCGTCGCCCAGGGCGGCGGCCAGCGCCTGCTCGTACCCCTTGGCCACGGTCAGGGCGTCCACCAGCGGCGGGAACAGGTCGCCGGCCCCCGCCTTCAGCAGGCGGGTGATGGCGTCGGCCTCCGCCACCAGGCGGGCGCGGTCGCCCTCGGCGCGCTGCAGCGCGTCCCGGGCGGCCGCCTGCTCCTGGGTGCCCAGCGCGCGGGCGGCGTTGGCCGCCTGCTCGGCCGTGGCCTTGGCGGCCTCCGCCTCCTCCGCCGTGGCCTTGGCCAGTTCCAGGCGTTCTTCCGCCAGGTGGATGGCTTCCTCGGCCTCGGCCACGTCGTCGCGGGCGGCCTGCTGGCGCTCCAGCTCGGCCTTCTGGGCCTGGTGTTCCTCGATGCGGCGATGGATGGTGGCGACGCGCTGCTCCAGATCCTGCGCCTGGCGCTGGATCTGGCCGCGCTTGGCCTCGTCGGCGGCCAGGCGTTCGGTGGCGGCGGCCAGTTCGGCATCCAGTGCCGCCACGGCGTCGCGTATCTCCTCCAGCTTGGCCTGCGCCATCTCCTGGTTTTCGGACTCGTCGGCTTGGGCGTCGGCGATGGCCTGGCGCTCCTCCGCCAGGCGGGCCAGGGCGCGGTCGGCGTCGGCGGCCAGGTCCTTTTCGCGGGCGAGGTCCCCCTCGATCTGGGCCAGGCGGCGTTGCAGGGCGGCCAGGGCCTCGGTGGCGCGGCGCTCTTCCGCGTCCAGCTGCTCACGCGCCACCAGCAGGCGCTGCAGGGCGGCGGCGGCCTCCGCCTCCGCCTGGCGCTTCGGCGGCAGGCTGGCGGCCAGATCGGTGCGCCGGGTGGTGGCCTGCGTCACGGCCAGCATCAGGCCGCGCACCGCCTCCTCCGCCGTATCGAATCCGCCGCGCGCCTGCATCACCTGGGCGGTGGCGGTGGTCCAGCGCAGATGCAGCAGCAGCGCCTCCGCCCGGCGGATGTGATCGGAGATGCTGCGGTAGCGGGCGGCCTGGCGGGCCTGCTTGCGCAGGTTCTGCAGCTGCGCGTCCATGGTGACGACCACGTCGTCCAGGCGCGTCAGGTTGGTTTCCGCCGCCTTCAGCTTCAGCTCCGCCTCATGCCGGCGGGAATGCAGGCCGGTGATGCCCGCCGCCTCCTCCAGTAACTGGCGGCGGTCGCCCGGCTTGGCGTTGATCAGGGCGCCGACGCGGCCCTGGCTGACCAACGCTGGCGAATGGGCGCCCGAGGCGTTGTCGGCCAGCAGCAGCTGCACGTCGCGGGCGCGGGCGGGCCGGCCGTTGATGCGGTAGTCGGAGCCGGAGCCGCGCTCCAGCTTGCGGCTGATCTCCATCTCCGTCTGGTCCGACTCGGGTTTCACGCCCGGGGTGCCGGCGGTCAGGTTGGGGTTGTCCAGATGCAGGACGACTTCGCACAGGTTGCGTGCCGGTCGGGTGGCCGTGCCGCCGAAGATGACGTCGTCCATGTCCTCGCCGCGCATCTTCTTGGCCGAGGTCTCGCCCATGGCCCAGCGCAGCGCCTCCACCAGGTTGGACTTGCCGCAACCGTTGGGGCCGACGATGCCGGTCATCCCGGGCTCGATCACAAGCTCGGTATGGTCCACGAAGGACTTGAAGCCGGAAATGCGAAGCTTGGTGAATTGCACGGGGATTTACTTCTTAGCCGGCGTGGGCGTCTTGGGGGCCTTGGCGCCCGCCTTGACCAGGGCGGCGGCCAGCGTGTCATAGCTGTCGGGGCCGGCGATGCGGCCGACCTCCTTGCCGTCCTTGCGGATGATGACGGTGGGCGTCTTGTCGATGTTCGCCTCGGTCGCCTCCTGGCTGCTCTTGGCGACATAGTCCTGCAGGGGCCGGCTGTTGACGCAGGCGTCATAGGCGGGGGCCGACAGGCCCACCATGGCCATCATGTCCTTCAATCCCGCCTCCGGATCCTTGGCGCCCAGCCACTGCGCCTGGGTGCTGAACAGCAGGCTACGGGCATCGCCGTAACGGGCCACCGGCAGGCAGCGGGTGGCCAGGTGGGCCATATAGCCCACGCGGTTGGTGGGCGTGTCGTGGAAGACGAACAGGACTTGGCCGGTGTCGATGAACTCCGCCTTCAGGCGGGGCAGCATCGTTTCCTCGAAATGGGCGCAGTGCGGGCAGGAGAGGGAGGCGTACTCCTCAATCACCACCGGGGCGTCGGCCTTGCCCAGCGTGCGGGGCGCGGTGGCCGCCGCCACGTCGACGTTGGAACCACCCGGGGCCGGCGCGGCACCCAGCGTCGCCGCCTGGGCGAACGCCGCGACGGGCGTCAGCAGGGGCATCAAGCCCAGCGCGGCCACGGCCGCCCAGGCCCCCAAACGCATGCCATGCCGCCCCATCATCCCCTCCGTCTTCCCCGTGCCAAACGGCCCCGGGAACCCGCCCGCCCCGCCGGGCCGGTTCCCCCGTGTCCGGCCCTACTTGCCCGCCGGCCGCTTGGCGCCGGCCTTCACCAGCGCGTCGACCAGCTGGCTGTACTCACGCAGGCTGTCGATCTTCTCCACCGTGGTGTCGCCCTTCTTCACGAAGAAGGTCGGCGTGCCGTCCACGCCCAGCTTCTGCGAGGCGTCCAGGCGGCTCTGGGTGATAAAGTCCTGCAGCGGGCGGTTGCTCAGGCAGGCGGTGAACAGCGCGTCCGTCATGCCGCCCAGGCGCAGGGTCTGCTGCAGGGCCTTGAGCGGGTCGTCGGCATGCTCCCACGTCTGCTGGTTCTTGAAGATCAGGGCCTTGGCCGCGCTGTAGCGGTCGGCCGGCAGGCAGCGGGCGGCCATCTCGGCCGCGAAGGCCAGCTGGTCCAGGGGGAAGTCGTGGAACACCAGCTGCACCTGACCGGTGTCGATGAAGTCGGCCTTCAGCTGTGGCAGGAAGGCTTCCTCGAAGTGGGCGCAATGCGGGCAGGTGAACGAGGCGTATTCCTCCAGCACGATGGGCGCCTTGGGGTTGCCCAGGATGCGGGGGGCGGTGGCCGCGGCGACATCGATGGTCACGCCGCCGGGGGCGGCGGGCGCCGCCGTCTGGGCGGCGGCGCCACCGGCGGTCATCAGGCCGGCCACGGCACCGGCGGCCACCAGGACGGCCGCCAGGGAATTACGCAGATATAGGTTCACCTTAGTCCTCCGATACCAACTGTAGTGACTATAGGGGGCGGTGCCGGGGGCCGGCAAGCCGCCTCCAAGGGCTATCGCTTCGGGCGTCCCGTCGATGGGGCGGCATTCAATGGGCCAGGCTTTTCTGTCGCGATGATGGCACGGCCCAGGCTGGCCAGGGCCTCGCGCAGGTCACCGTCTTCCACGGCCGCCGTCTGGCTTTCCAGCGCCGCCGCCTCGCCCGCCGACAGGCGGCGGGGCACCGGCGCCGGCCGGTCACGGCGGCGGTTGGTGGCGGGCGGGGCGTGCAGCAGCTTCAGCCGCGCCACGGCGCGGAAGCCGAAGAAGCCGTTCAGCCGCTGCAGGATTTGCGGCTCCTCATGCTGGATGAACAGCGCCGCCGGCCCAGCCACGCCCAGGTGCAGCACGGCGTTGTCCTGCCGGCCCTTGGGGAACTGCAGCTTCAGCGGCAGGGCGACGCTGGCCAGGCGCTGGCCCACGATGGCGTCCCACTCGGCCAGCAACGTGGCGAAGGCGGGGCCGTGCGGGCCCAACGCCTTGCCGGCGATGGCGTTCAGGTGGCGGCCGATGGGACGGGGGCCGGGCATGGGGCGTGGTGGACCTTGAAACAGTTGCGGGGCCGGCGTATCCGCTGGGTCGGGACCCGGGAAGATCGCCGCCGGGGACAGTTGAACCATGCCGCAGGGGGCTTTGACCATACAATGATCGTCGCAGGCGCGTCCTCTTCTCCGGGTTCCGATCTGCCCGCCCCCCGTCCCGCCGACCTGCTGGCTTGGTACGACGCCCATCGCCGCCAGCTGCCCTGGCGCTCCGCCCCGGGGGCGACGGCCGATCCCTACCATGTCTGGCTATCGGAGATCATGCTGCAGCAGACGACCGTGGCCACCGTCGGCCCCTATTTCCAGCGCTTCCTGGCCCGCTGGCCCACGGTGAAGGCCCTGGCGGCGGCGGAGCTGGATGAGGTGCTGAAGGAATGGGCGGGCCTGGGCTACTACGCCCGCGCCCGCAACCTGCACGCCTGCGCCAAGGCGGTGGTGGACCGGCACGGCGGCCGTTTCCCGGCGGAGGAGGCCGAACTGCTGGACCTGCCCGGCATCGGCGCCTACACCGCCGCCGCCATCGGCGCCATCGCCTTCGACCGGCCGCCACGGCCATGGATGGCAATGTGGAGCGGGTGATGGCCCGCGTTTTCGCCGTGACGGAGCCGCTGCCGGGATCCAACCCCCGGCTGAAGGCGCTGGCGGCCGCCCTGGTGCCGGCGAAGCGGCCGGGCGACTACACCCAGGCGCTGTTCGACCTGGGCGCCACCCTGTGCAGTCCCCGCACGCCCCGCTGCGTGCTGTGCCCCTGGCGGGACGCGTGCCGGGGCCGGCGCGACGGGCTGGCGGAATTCCTGCCGCGCAAAGCGGAAAAGGCGGCCAAGCCCACCCGCCGGGGTGTGGCCTTCTGGCTGACCAACGCCCAGGGCCAAGTGCTGCTGCGCCGCCGGCCCGAATCGGGCCTGCTGGGCGGGATGATGGAGGTGCCGTCCAGCGCCTGGGAGCCGGGGGCGGAACTGGCCTATACCCGCGCGCTGCGCTGGGCCCCGGCGCCGGCCGATTGGCGGCGCGTGGCGGGCATCGTCCGCCATACATTCACCCATTTTCACCTGGAACTTACCGTCGTTCGCGGCCACCTGGATGACGATGGGGCGGCGGTGGAGGGCGTGTGGTGCGCCCCCGCCGATTTCCATGACCAGGCCCTGCCCACCGTCATGCGCAAGGTCGTCGCCTGGGCGCTGTCGGCGGACGGGGACTGAGCCCCCGCCGGTGGCACCCGCGTTCTCCTTGGGACTGCAGGCATATGGGAAAAGACGTGAGCAAGGGTGGCCAGGTGGGACGCGCGCCCACGCGGCGGGCGCTGCTGGCCAGCATGACGGCCGCCTTGGCGGCCCCGGCGGTGGCGACCGGGGCGTGGGCCAGGCCGGCCGGCACACCCGTGGACCTAGCGCTGGTGATGGCGGTCGACAGCTCGGCCAGCATTTCGCAGGTCATGCTGGACTTCCAGTTGCGCGGCCACGCTGCCGCCTTCCGCGACAAGGCGGTGCACCAGGCGCTGACGGGTGGGCCGAAGGGCAAGGTGGCGGTCCAGCTGGCGCTGTTCTCCGGCCCCGGCACCCTGACTTCCTTGGTGCCGTGGACCCTACTGGGTTCCACCCAGGACGCGCTGGCCCTGGCCGACCGCATCGACGCGGCGCCCGGTGTCGCCATGGGCGGCAACACGGCGCTGGGCGATTGCATCGTCCAGGCGGTGCACCAGCTGGACACCTGCCCCTACAGCGCCGACCGGCGCACCATCGACCTGGTCAGCAACGGTTTCAACAACGGCGGCCTGGACCCCCGGTCCGCCCGGGCGCATGCCCAGGCCGCCGGCGTGGGCGTGAACGGCCTGGTCATCCTGGATGAATACGACTGGCTGGAACCCTACTACCGCGACAACGTGGTGGCCGGGGAGGACGCCTTCGTCATCGCCGCCGCCAACCGCCACGCCTTCGCCGACGCCTTCCTGGCCAAGCTGGTGCGGGAGGTGGTGTAGTCTCGCCCCCCAGGATGGCGCATGGGCGCGTTCCGGGATGGTCCTGTTCAAAACAAGAACGGGAGGGGCCTTGACCCCTCCCGTTCATCGTTCCGGCCTGACGGCCGATGCTTACTGCTGCTTGCGCGGGCCGGCGGCTGGGCGGGGCCCCTGGGCCGGCGCCTGCCGCTGGCCTTCCGGCGGCGGCGGCTCGTTCGCCTTCTTGCGCAGCACGCCGGCGATGGCGTTGCCGGAATTGTCGGCGACGGCCTTCAACGCGATCGGGGCCTCATGCGAGATGATGAACAGCTGCCGGTCCTTGGTCAGGTACAGGATGAGGTTGGCGTAGAACTCACCCTTGTCCGTCTTGCAGTTGGCGGAGCCTGTCTGCAGGTCTATTTGCAGAAGCTTCTCCAGCTTGCCCTTGGTCGGGGTGTAGGTGCCCTGGCAGGCCTTGGACAGGCTGTCCAGGTAGCTCTGCGTCACCTTCTCCAGATCACCGGCCTCGGGCTTCAGGCCCACGGAGCGGAGGGAGCCGATGACGTCCTTCTGGATGGCCCAGGCGAAGTCGCCCGGCCGGTCTTGCGGCGCCATCTTGTCGACGGGCAGGGGATGCGCGTCCTTCAGGCCGGCTTCCATCAACAGGGCGGCGAAGGCTGGCGGGATGGCGGGCGGCGGGGCGGGTAGCTGCAGCTTGCCGGCCACGGCCTGGTCGACGCAGGCGTTCAGGTCCTTGAACGCCTTGGTCCCGCCCTTCAGGACGAAGCCCAGCGTGTCCTGCCCGGCCGAGATCTCCAGCTTGTTTCCGGCGGCCAGCGCCTTGACGAAGTTGGCGTCGGCCGGGTCCAGCGAGGTCATGATGGCGTTGGGCTGGATGACCTGGCCGGGCCGGGTCTGTTGCAGCTTGCCATCCAGCTTTAGCGTCAGGCTGACGTTCTGGCCGGGCGGCATGTTGGCGCCGGGCAGGCCCAGCACCATGTTGTAAATCTTGGGCGGCAGCTTGCGCGCCTGCTGCTCGGCCTGCGGCACGGGCAGGGCCAGGAAAACCAGGGCCAGGCCGTTATCGAAACCGGCCTGCGCCTCGCACAGCTTGAAACTGCCGTCGGTGAAGACCTGGGGGGCGATCTGCCAGTTGCCGGTGACGGTGCCCGTCTTCGAGGGCCCGCCGGGGGCTGCGGGAGCGGAGGCGGCCGGCCCCTGCGCTGCGGGCGCCTGGCGCGGGCCGGCGCTGGGGCCGACGGCGGGGCCAACCGCTGGGCCGGCGGCCGGCGCGCTGGGGGCCGGGGCCTGCTGGGGGGCGGCGACGCTGGAACCCGAGCTGATGGTGCCCGGCAGGATCAGGCCGCCGCTGTCAGAACCGCCGGCCGGGGGTTGGCTTTCCGTCGGCTGGGGCGTGGTCTGGGCAAGGGCGGTGCCGGCCAGGACCAGGGCGGTACCGGCGGCAAGCAGACGGGCGGTGAATCGGGACACGGGGCTACGTCTATCCTAAATGAAACCCATGGGTGCGACGGGACCCTAGGGCACGTCATGGCATCATTCAAGGGGCATGCGCGCTCCCGCCGCAGGCCTGTCCATGCGGGCTGCCCGGAAGAGTGTCCGGCCGCGGGGCCGGTGGCCACATGCTTGCCACATTTCTCCAATTCTACTCCGCACTTAACAGGCTTTCCTCTGGAAATGCCGTTGCGTGCCCATTATAAGAAACGATCACATTTGGCGCGCGAACGTTTGGGGGCAAACGATGCGTTTCGCAGCCGCGTTAGTGGTTCTGATGGTATCCGCGCCGATGCTGGCGCACGAGCGTCTGGATGCGGAAGACGTCGGCCGGTACATAACCGCGGCCGAGGCTCTTGTCGCGTCCACGCCCCGTGGCGGGCAACCGGCTTTCGTCCTTCTGGCCCATCCCGGGCCTGAGGGTAAGGCTCTGCTGGCCAAGTACGGCTTCGATGAGCGGCACTGGCGGCAAATGACCCAGCGGGTTCTGGCCGCCCGCCAGGCGGCGCGCGCCGCCGAGGATCCGGGGGAAAAGGGCGCGGCCGCCCAGAAGCTGGCGTCCACCGCCAGCCTCAGCGCCTTCGACCGGCAGGAGATGGCGGCCCTGGTCCGCTGGACGGAGCATGACCGCGCCGCCCTGAACCAGGAAACCAAGGAAGACCGTGCCGTGGTGGCGCCTTTCTTCGAACGGCTGGACCGCCTGGACGCCGGCCGGGTGCGGCCCCTCGGCCGCTGACCCAAGCCGGACGCTGATCCAGGCGGGATGCTGACCCTGGCCGGCTGTGGGCCCTTTCCGCCGCCTTTCCACCTGCGGTCTATGCGCCCATGCGCGCGGCCCCTCTCGCCCCCGCGAGATAAACACCCTATATAGGGGCCGTGGGCGTGCCGCCGTCCGGCCCCATGGGATCTCCATGGGGGGATATCCATTGGGCGGGTCGGTGGCTTCAAGCCTTTGCTTAGAGCAGATCGCGTAAAGGCGGAATCGCCTTGCAGCGTGAATCTGCTCGCGGACAGACTCAGCTAGAGCCGGCTGTGGTTCCGATTAAACGCAGCCGGCTCTAGGATCAGTGTACGCGATGACGGACTATCGGCTGGAGGCCGTGACGGTGGATCAGATACCGGCGGCTGGCCCCGGGGCGCCGCCCTCTCCCCCTTCGCCCGCCTCTCCCTCCGCCGCAACCCCGCCCAACCAGATCCGGGGCGTGAAGCGCTATCTGAACAGCTTCTTCAAGGACCATGCCTTCATCCGCATGATCTACAAGAACATGTTCAAGATTTCGCCGCGGCTTTACCGCTCCAGCCAGCCGACGCCGCGCCATATCGGCCAGGCCGCCCGCCTGGGCGTGCGCACCATCATCAATCTCCGCGGCCGGCGCGACAATTGCGGCTCCTGGGTGCTGGAGGATGAGGCCTGCGCCCGCCATGGCCTGACCTTGGTGAACTTCGCCGTCAATTCGCGCGACGCGCCCAAGAAGCACATCCTGCACCAGGCGCGGGAGATATGGCGTGATGCCCAGTATCCGGTGCTGATGCATTGCAAGGCCGGGTCGGACCGCGTCGGTTTCATGAGCGTGCTGTACCTGTTCGTGCACGAGGGCGTGCCGCTGGAAACGGCGCTGGGCCAGCTCAGCCCCAAATACGGTCACCTCCGCCACGCCAAGACCGGCATCCTGGACCATTTTTTCGAGACCTTCCTGGCCTACGCCAAGGAGCGGGGCATCGAACCGGACGTGGGCGCCTTCTACACCTGGGTGGACGATGTCTACGACCCACCCGCGTTCAAGAAGACCTTCATGACGCGCTGGTGGGCCAGCGTGCTGGCGGACAAGGTGCTGCGCCGGGAGTGACCCCGGCGCCGCCCGCCTCTTCCTTCACCTCACTTCAAACAGGACGCTGCCGTGTGCCGGCAGCGTGACGTTTAAGCTGTCCCCGGTGGTCAAGGCCTTGCCTTCCCACAAGTCGTGGGCGGTGTGGGTGCCCGTGCCCAGGCCCAGCTTTCCCCAGGGCGCCGTCAGAGACGCCGGCTTGTCATCCAGGTTGAACACCCCCAGATAGCGCTGCCCCCCGGGACCGGTCGCCCGCCAGACGCGGGCGTTCCCGAACCCGGCCGGCAACTCGGTCACGGGTTGGCTATCCGTGGCCGTCTGGTTCACCTGGATCACGGCGCGGTTGGTGATCAGCGCGCGGGTGGCGTCGTCCAGCTTGGTCAGGTTGGCGCCCAGAATCAGGGGTGAACGGGCGATGGCCCAGAGGCTGACCAGGGTGCGCTGCTCATCCGCCGTCAGGCGCGAGGCGCGGGCCTCGCCCCAGCCCGGATAGGGCGCCAGCGTGCCGATGGGCAGCATGTCCGCATCCGGCCAGCGGCCGTGCCCGGTGTGCGCCGCCCAGCCGGGCAGGCGGTCGAACAGGTCGCGCACGCCATAGGGGAAGTCATCGCCCGGCTTCTGGTGGGGGAAGGTCCAGCCGTCCCACACGTCGTTGGTGATGCGCCACATCTGGCCGTAGCGGGCGATCTCCTCCGCGTGGGACAGGTTGGTGGGACCGGGTGACAGGCTCAGCACGATGGGCCGGCCCGTCTTGGCGATGGCGCTGCTGATCTGCCTGATCTCGCTGGCCTTGTAGGGATGATCGGCGATGCAGTCGACCTTCAGGAAATCCAGGCCCCAGCGCGCATACTGCGCCATCATCGAGTCGTAGTAGGCTTGGCCGGCGGGCGTGTCGCGTACGCCATAATTGCCGTCGTCCCACGGGCAGGTATCGGCCTGGTCCGCCACGTCGGCGGCATGGAAGGGGGAACCCGCGACGGGCAGGTTGCCCTCGACCGCCTGCTTGGGGATGCCGCGCACGATGTGCAGGCCGAACTTCAGCCCCTGGGCGTGCACCCAGTCGGCCAGCGGCTTGAAGCCCTGGCCGTCCGTGGCGGAGGGGAAGCGGGCCGGCACCGGGGTCAGCAGCCCGTTGCCATCCAGCAGGTACTTCCGATCCGCCAGCGTCTTGCCGAAGGGGTCGGCCATGTACCAGCCCTCGTCCACCACGGCGTAGGTCCAGCCGTATGGCTTCAGCGTGGCCAGGACGCTGGCGTTGGCCTTGAAATCGGCCTCGTCGATGGTGAAGCCATAAGCGTCCCAGCTGTTCCACCCCATTGGTGGGGTGGGGGCGGGGGACGCCGCCAGAGCGGTGCCACCGGCCAGCACGGGGGCCAGCAGGGTGGGTAATAAGGTTGCGATACGCAGCCAACGCCGCATGGGTGCTCTCCCTCTCCATATTGTTAGCGATAACAGTACGGAAAAGTGGCGCTCCCGCAACGGTTCAGAACGGATTTGTCAGACTAATGCAGAGTCGGCGGTCGTCCGTCCTCGTCCTCATAGGCACTGGCGTCCTCGAACGCGGCGGCGGAGGAGATGGGCGTGGCCTGGTGGTGCGTCATCCGCCAGCCGGCCACGGTGCGGACGAACAGGTTGGTCACCACCAGGGCCGTGTTGGCCACGAACTCCTCGCACACCACCCAGCCGACATCGCCGCAGACGCTGACCTGCTCGCCCTGGTGGCGGATGCCGGGCGAACGCGGGTTGCCCAGCAGCTCCCGCCAGCTGCGCATCACCTGATCGCGCCCATGCAAGGCGGGCCAGCCGGGATGGACGCAGCGCACCTCGCCCTGGAACCACAGCGCCTCCATGCCCGCCACGTCGCGGTCGGCGAAGGCCTGGAAAAAGCGCCGGTTGGCGGCCAGCACGGCCTGGACGTCGCTGTCGCCCCGGGCGGCATCGCCCTGGACCTCGTCGCCTTCGCTGGTGTCGGTTTCCGGTGCCTGGGATGAAAGCGCTTGGGTCTTCACCATTGCGTCCCCTGTTGACGGCAATCCAGCCGGCCTCCCCAATGCCGAGCCGGGTTCATCATAACGCCACATACGGGATCGAGTCTCGAGTCGCCGGTTTGGTCACGGAATTGTGCCCGAATGGCATCATCGGCCCTGGAACGAAAGGGGCGGCCGGTTGCCCGGCCGCCCCACGGTCGTACTGATGTCCCCGCCAGCCCCCTCATTCCGCCGGAGCGGGGGAGGCCTCGGTGCCGCCGCTCTTGGGCAGGGCGTTCAGGGTGCTGATGAACAGCGCCGCGATGTAGGGGAAGGACTGGACGACCAGCATGGTGGCCCAGACATAGGCGTCGCGGTTGTCCCCGCCCTTCAGCAGGGCGATGGCGGCGGCGGCCAGCCACAGGCCCAGCATCAAGGCCACTTCCTCGCGGGCATGGAGGAAGCCCTGGATCAGCGCCGGCTGGTCCTCGCACTTGGGCGTGCGCACGAAGGGGCGGCCGCTGGTGAACAGGCCCACCCACACGGCGCGGCCCACGGTGTGGGTCAGGGCCATGCCGGCGACGGCGGCGCCCAGCTTGTCGATGAAGCGGCATTTCACCCGCTCCCCATACAGCCACAGGCCGCACAGCACCTTGAAGAAGAAGACGCTGAGCGTGGGCAGGATGAAGACGGTGGGCGGGAACTCGATCCACTGCGGCAGCAGCAGCAGGCCCAGGGACCAGATGATGCCGCCGATGACGAAGCCCATATGGGCGGCGTCGGCGAACCAGGGCAGCCAGCCGGTGACGAAGTGGTATTTCTGGCCGGTGGTCAGCTTGGTGCCGCCCGGCATCATCTCCCGCCAGTGGCGCTTCAGGATCTGCACGGCACCATAGGCCCAGCGGAAACGCTGGGTCTTGTAGCCGGCGAAGCTGTCCGGCACCAGCCCCTGGCCGAAGCTGTCGGGCATGTAGACCGCCTCCAGCTTCTCCTCGAACAGGCGCAAGCCCAGCTCCGAATCCTCGCAGATGCACCATTCGGCCCAGCGGCCCACCCCGTCAGCGCGCTCTTGCGCAACAGGGTCATGGTGCCGTGCTGGATG
>NZ_BACU01000234.1 GCF_000333275.1 Azospirillum sp. B4
GCCGCCGGGCAGGATTTCCTTTATGTCACTGTTGCGTCGCCATTCGGAGCATCGCCCCGCCTTGGGGAACGGCCGGTTCTGATCCTGTTGCCCGGTTTGCTGTGCGACGCGGCCCTGTGGCGCCATCAGACGCGTGATCTGGCCGACCTGGCGGACGTGCGGGTGGCGGATCTGACGGGCGCCGAGTCGATGGCGGACCTGGCGGCCGGCGTGCTGGCCATGGCACCCCGGCGCTTCAGCCTGGCGGCGCTGTCCATGGGCGGCTATGTGGCGCTGGAGGTCATGCGCCGGGCCAGTGATCGGGTGGAACGCCTGGCCCTGATGGACACCTCCGCCCGGCCGGACAGCCCGGAACAGCAGCGGCGGCGCCAGGGCCTGCTGGCGCTGGCCCGCACCGGCAGGTTCCGCGGCGTGACGCCCCGCCTGCTGCCCCAGCTGCTGCACCCCGACCACCAGGACGACCCCGCCATCGCCGGTGAGGTCATGGCCATGGCCGACCGTGTGGGGCGCGATGCCTTCATCCGCCAGCAGGGCGCCATCCTGGGCCGGCCCGACAGCCGCCCGGACCTGCCGGCCATCCGCTGCCCCACCCTGGTGGCGGTGGGGCGGGAGGACCAGGTGACGCCGGTGGCGTGCGCGGAGGAGATGGCGGCCGCCATCCCGGGCGCGCGCCTGACAGTGCTGGAGCGCTGCGGCCATCTGCCGCCCCTGGAAAGGCCCGGGGAGACCACGGCCCTCATGCGGGAATGGATGTCGGCGGCCTGAGCCACCCTTGTTTTCGCCGTCAAACGCCCCATCATCTGGATAGATGACACGACTTTGTCACCTGGCCGGTTGCGCAGCCGGCGAAATCTGGTCTAGGCTTTCCTTGTCGGCTCAACCGCCATCTTGATTTGGCCATCTGATTTGAAGGGATGACACCCATGGTCACCATCGGCATCGCTGCTTTCCTCGGCCTGAGCCTGCTCGCCGCGCTGTCCATCGCCGCCGTCAAGCCGGCCGAAGCGAACGCCCACCACGGCCATGACGGCCACGGGCATGACCATGGGCACGGTGGCCACGGCCACTGAGCCGTCGTTTCCCCCGCATTCATCCGGTCTGACGGCCGGGGGGTGTCCGCCTCCCGCCGCCTGGTCCGCCACATGACGAAAAGGTCGCAGCGATGCGGCCTTTTTTGTTTTTCGGCCCACAGTTGGCTGCGGGGAGGGCGACAGGCCGAGCGATGCCGGCGCCCAACGGTTGGGAATTGTGCGTAAACGTTTTATTAATGCTCGCAAAAATCATTTGCTCATCTGCATCCGCACAGCTTAGATGGCGCTGCTATCGGGGGGTGGCGCAAAGATGGAAAGCCTTGCCTTCATTGCCTGTTCGGCGTGAACCCGCCCGCAGGCGCGCAAGTCACGATGTCTCCAGCTGCACGCGATGAGCTGACGCCACGTCGGTGGAGCAGGAGCATTTCCCCATGTCCGCAGTCGGGTCCGCAGGCGGTACGATCACGCTGCCCCTTTCCAGCGCGGAGGCCCTGCGCCGGGCGACGGCGCTTCATGACCAGGGCGAGTACGCGGAGGCGGAGCTGCTGCTCAGCGGCGCCCTGGCGCGCGATCCCGGCCATGCCGATCTGCTGAATGCCCGGGGCGTCATGTTCGCCCAGATGGAGCGGCACCTGGACGCCCTGTGGTGCTATCGCGACGCGGTGGCGGCCAACCCGCGCGGCTCAGGCATCTGGACCAACCTGGGCAACGCGCTGACCAAACTGAAATACCTGGAAAGCGCCGTGAGCGCCCACCGCCGCGCCATCGAGCTGGCGCCGCGCGACGTGCTGCTGCATCACAACCTCGGCGCCTCGCTGGCGGAGGCCGGGAACCACGGGGAGGCGGCGCTGGCGTTCAGCCGGGCGCTGGAACTGGACCCCAACTTCCACAAGGCGCGGTGGGACCGGGGGCGCAGCTATCTCTACTTCGGCAACTACCGCCAGGCCTGGCCGGATTACGAGGTGCGGCTGGTCAGCGGCCAGGTGCCCGCCCGCGACATCGCCGGCGTCAACGGGCCCAGCACCAAATGGGATGGCCGCCCCTATGGCGGGCAGCGCCTGCTGCTGTTGTGTGAGCAGGGCTTCGGCGACACGCTGTGGGTGGCGCGCTACCTCTCCCGGGCCAAGGCCCTGGGCGGCGAACTGGTCATCGAGTGCCAGCGCGAACTGATCCCCCTGCTGGCGGAGCTGGGGGTGGCCGACCGCCTGATCCCCCGGGGCGAGCCTCTGCCGGAGACGGACTTCCACGCCCATCTGTGCAGCCTGCCGGGCCTGTTCACGCCGGACATGGCCAGCATTCCGGCGCGACCCTACCTGCGGGTGCCGGCGGAGCGCCGGGCCAAGGCCACCCAGGTGCTGGGGCCGCGTGACGGCCGGCTGAGGGTGGGGGTGGTCTGGTCGGGCAACACCAGCTTCAAGCGCAACCATGAGCGGGCCCAGCCCCTGATGCGCTTCTTCCAGGCCTTCGCCCTGCCGGGCGTGCAGCTCTACAGCCTACAGAAGGGCTCGCCCGAGAAGGCGTTGGAGGAGTTGCCCCGGGGCGGCCCCATCATCGACCTGGCCCCCCACCTGGGCGACTTCGCCGACACCGCCGCCATCGTGGAGCAGTTGGACCTGGTCATCATGACCGACAGCGCCGTGGCCCACCTGACCGGCGCCCTGGGCAAGGAGGTGTGGGTGCTGCTGGGCGACGTCGCCCACTGGCTGTGGCTGCTCGACCGCGGCGACTGCCCCTGGTACCCGACCATGCGCCTGTTCCGCCCCCGCGCCGAAGGCGACTGGGACCACGTCTTCGATCGCGCCTCGAATGAGCTGACGCTCAGGACGCGGATTTTGGAGATGTGAGGCGTTGACGGCCTTTCCAAGACACCTCGGGGCGTTGGGATTCAAACGCCATAAAATCTTGTGATGGGAGAATATTATTCATGGTGAACACAATATCCCAGTATGGAACCACTGTCACGCTCGCGGCTGGTGTTAGTAATTATGTAACCGGATGGAATGATACAATAAATGGTTCTGGAGCTTCTGCAACGTTGTCTGCTGGAACCTCTGGTAATACTTTGACCGGCAGCGCTAATGGGATAACCTTGGAGGCGATGTCCGGCGCGCAGTATGTCTCAGCAACAGTCAGTGGATCAGGCAACAATATTATTGCAAATGATGGTTCGTACCTAACAACCAGTGGCAATAACAACAAAGTCACAGCCACCAACGCAACGGTATCGTATGGCGCCACTGGAATTACTGAGACCGTGGGCGGCAGCGGTAGCAGCATCAATATGACTATGACCAGCACTCTTTTTGTCAGCGGCACCAACCAGCATATATTTACTACTGATGGTGCCAACGGCCAAGTTGCCGTCAAAGGCGATGCCATCTATGTAACGAAAGGGGACAGTGGCGCCGCTAGCATCGTCACCATCACCAGCAGCGGTCCCATAGCGGATACGATCCGTGTCGGTTACACCACATCGGGGACCACGATAAGCGGCGGTGCCACCATCCTGAACAGCGGAGGAACGGTGATCGTCGACGACACCGGCACCGCCATTTCGGGAAACGGCGCCAATTCCACCCTGACCGGCTATGGCACCACCCAGGTCAATGTTGGTGGCTCTGGGACCTTCACGGCCGCAAGTGAGACATTGGCTGTGACAACAGGCAATGTCGCCGTTGCCGGCACCAACAGCACGGTCAGTGTCAGCGCGGGAGCTAAAGCCACAATTTCCGGCTCCGGTAACACCGTGACCGCCAGCGGCAACGCCACACTGATCGCCTCCGCCGGGACATCGGTTCTGGTAGGCAGCGGCGCCGGCGCCAGCCTCACGGGTGCCACCGGAATATCCGTCCGGTACACCGGCGATGGCACGACCATCAATCTCGCGACGGGAAGTGCTACCGCCGCCGGGTCTTCGGTCTCTGATACCTTGACGAGCATCAGCAGCCTTCAGGCCCTGGGCAATAACGATGTCATCGTGGCCGGCAGCAGCGCCTCGCTGTCCATCGCCGGAAGCGGCGACGTCATAACCCTGACCGGTTCCGGCAATATCATCAGCGGCACCGGCAGTGCGAGTGTTTCGGTTACGGCGGCCAGCAGCAGCCAGACCATCAATGCGTCCAATAGCGTCGTTGATGTGCGCGCCGGCAGCGATACCCTCCTTCTAGGGGGCGGCGGCAACACGGTAACCAGTAGTAATGGCAACAGTGCGACTGTCACGATCACCGCCGCAAACAGCACGGAGACGATCAATACGGCCGTCAGCACCATCGATGTCCGCGCGGGTGGTGACACCGTCATTCTGGGTGCGGGCGACGATACGGTCAAAAGCACCAACGGCAGTACGGCCACGGTGGCGATCACGAGTGTCAACAGCAGCCAGACGATCAACCTCACCAACAGCGCGGCGGATGTTCAGACATCGGGCGTCACCGTGACCTTGGGCGGTGGCGGCAATACGGTGAAAAGCACGACCGGTAATAGTGCGTCGGTCATCGTGACAGCGGTCAGCAGCACGGAAACGATCAACACGGCGAGCAGTGTCATCGACGTGCAGGCGACGGGCGACACCATCATTCTAGGCGCCAGCGGCGACACGATCAAAAGCACCAACGGCAGTACAGCCACGGTGGCGATTACAAGCGTCAACAGCAGCCAGACTATTAACCTCACCAACAGCACGGTGGATGTCCAGACGTCAGATGCCACGGTTACCTTGGGCGGTGGCGGCACCACGGTGAAGAGCACGACGGGCAACGCCGCGTCGATCGCTATCGTGACCATCAACAGCAACCAGATGATCAACCTTACCAACAGCGCAGTGGACGTCCAGACGTCGGGCGCTACGGTTACCTTGGGTGGTGGCAGCAACACGGTGAAGAGCACGACGGGCAACAGTGCGACTGTCACGATCACCGCCGCAAACAGCACGGAGACGATCAATACGGCCGTCAGTACCATCGATGTCCGTGCGGGTGGTGACACCATCATTCTGGGTGCGGGTGGCGATACGGTCAAAAGCACCAACGGCAGTACGGCCACGGTGGCGATCTCAAGTGTCAACAGCAGCCAGACGATCAACCTCACCAACAGCACGGTGGACGTTCAGACGTCAGGTGCCACGGTTACCTTGGGCGGTGGCGGCAACACGGTGAAGAGTACGACGGGCAACGCCGCGTCGATCGCTATCGCGACCATCAACAGCAACCAGACGATCAACATCACCAACAGCACGGTGGACGTCCAGACGTCGGGCGCTACGGTTACCTTGGGTGGTGGCAGCAACACGGTGAAGAGCACGACGGGCAACAGTGCGACTGTCACGATCACCGCCGCAAACAGCACGGAGACGATCAATACGGCCGTTAGCACCATCGATGTCCGCGCGGGTGGTGACACCATCATTCTGGGGGCGGGCGGCGATACGGTCAAAAGCACCAACGGCAGTGCGGCCATGGTGGCGATCTCAAGTGTCAACAGCAGCCAGACGATCAACCTCACCAACAGCACGGTGGACGTTCAGACGTCAGGTGCCACGGTTACCTTGGGCGGTGGCGGCAACACGGTGAAGAGTACGACGGGCAACGCCGCGTCGATCGCTATCGCGACCATCAATAGCAGCCAGACGATCAACCTCACCAACAGCACGGTGGATGTTCAGACATCGGGCGTCACCGTGACCTTGGGCGGTGGCGGCAACACGGTGAAGAGCACGACCGGCAACAGCGCGTCGGTCATCGTCACCGCCATCAGCAGCACCGAAACGATCAACACCGCCAGCAGCGTCATCGACGTTCAGGCCACGGGCAATACCATCACCCTAGGCGCCAGCGGTGACACGGTCAAAAGCACGAATAACAGCAGCGCATCCGTGGTGATTTCTTCGTCAATTTTAGCGACCAGCGTCACAGAAACCATTAACATCAGCAATAGCGCGGTCAATGTTCAGGCCGATCACACCACGATTACCGTAACGGGATCGAATGATAGCGTGACCCTGAGCAGCGGCGCGGATGTCGCTATCTCCAGCGGCACCAACAACACGCTGATCGCGACCAACGGTACGGCCACGCTCAAGAGCACGAGTGGTACAGCCACGCTGGTTGGCATGGGCGCGGGCAGCACTTTAATGGCTGCGGGAGGTGTCGCTGTCGCGAAGTACACCGCCGCCAATACGACCGTTAATCTTGTGAGCGGCAGCGCCCAGATCACCGGCAGCAGCGTGTGGGATAAGCTGATCGGTATCAGCACCTTGATCGCCTCGGGCAATTCCGATGTGGTGACGCTAGGTGCCAATCAGACGGCGACCCTCACGGGCAGCCAGGATACGGTGAGCCTGACGGGGGGAGGCGCCACCGTAACCGTTTCCGGTGCAACGGTTACGGTGTCGGCAAGTGTCTCCGTATCCATTACGGGTGGCGGCGATACCATCACAGCGGTCGACCATGCCTCGGTCACAGTCGGCGGGAATGGTGAGTTCGGCGCCTCTGACACACTGACGCTTTCCAACGGAACAGTGATTCTGAAAGCGTATTCCCACCTGGATGTACAGGGCAGTGGGAACTTCATTCAAGTTGCTGATCACGCGATGATTGGCGCTGGAGGCGGATCAAATACCGTCACCGTCACGGGCGACGGTGGTTATGTCTGGCTGGCGGGTACGAACAACACCGTGACGGCCAGCAGCAATATAGTCATCGTGGAGGACAACGCGCAGGTCAGCCTGACGGGAGCCAGCAATACGGTGCAACTGTGGGCAAACGCGACGGCGACCATCTCCGGTCTCCACAATACGCTGACCCTCACGGGCGGCAATACTGTTCATGCGGACAGCGGTGAAGACCTTACCATTGGTGGCAATGGCCAGTACGGTACGGATAGCACTCTTTACATTTCGTCGGGGGCCGTCACGGTAACGGACGATTCCCATGTGGAAATATCTGGCTCCAGCAATACGGTACAAATCGGCAGCAGGGATACGGTCGGGATCCAGGGGAGTTCCAACACCGTTTCGGTGACCGGTACTGGCGGATCGGTCTGGCTGACCGGGACTGGCAACACGGTGACGGCCAGCGGCAACGCCATTGTCTTTGAGAACAACGCCCAGGCCAGTCTTACCGGCGCTAATGACAGTGTGCAGCTATGGGCTGGTGCCAGCGCGGTCATCACCAGCGCGGGTGGGAACAATATTACCGCAGCCAATGGCGATGCGGTGACGATTGGGGGCAATGGTGAGTTCGGCACCTCTGACACCCTGACGCTTTCTAACGGAACAGTGATTCTGAAAGCGTATTCCCACCTGGATGTACAGGGCAGTGGGAACTTCATTCAAGTTGCTGATCACGCGATGATTGGCGCTGGAGGCGGATCAAATACCGTCACCGTCACGGGCGACGGTGGTTATGTCTGGCTGGCGGGTACGAACAACACCGTGACGGCCAGCAGCAATATAGTCATCGTGGAGGACAACGCGCAGGTCAGCCTGACGGGAGCCAGCAATACGGTGCAACTGTGGGCAAACGCGACGGCGACCATCTCCGGTCTCCACAATACGCTGACCCTCACGGGCGGCAATACTGTTCATGCGGACAGCGGTGAAGACCTTACCATTGGTGGCAATGGCCAGTACGGTACGGATAGCACTCTTTACATTTCGTCGGGGGCCGTCACGGTAACGGACGATTCCCATGTGGAAATATCTGGCTCCAGCAATACGGTACAAATCGGCAGCAGGGATACGGTCGGGATCCAGGGGAGTTCCAACACCGTTTCGGTGACCGGTACTGGCGGATCGGTCTGGCTGACCGGGACTGGCAACACGGTGACGGCCAGCGGCAACGCCATTGTCTTTGAGAACAACGCCCAGGCCAGTCTTACCGGCGCTAATGACAGTGTGCAGCTATGGGTTGGGGCTTCCGCCAGTGTCACGGGAGCCGGCAACACTGTGACGGTCACTGGCGCCAATACCACGCTGAGCCTCTCCACCAATGGCGTCGGTCCCAGCGGCGAACTGGACCTGTTCGTCACTCACGACCAAGTCTGGCTGCAGCAGTCGGGCAACGATCTGATCATTGATCAGTTGGGTGTCGCCCAGGATGTAACGCTGAAGAACTGGTTCGCCAGTTCCAGCAATGACGTCGCCACCATCAAGGCCAGCGACGGCTATATCCTGTCGCAGGCTGACGTAAACAGCCTACTGGGCGCGATGACCACCTTCCAATCGTCGCACTCCGGTTACAACCCGCTGACGACGACGGCGACGAGCACCGGCAACAGCTACTACGGCGGGGCCGTGAGTGGCTCCTGGCACACCTGAGTGAGCGGCGGCGGCTTTCGGGACCTGTCCTGAAAGCCGCCGCCTTTTATCCTGCCATGAAACGCGAAACGCCTGAACAGGTCTCCCCGTTCAGGCGTTTTCGGCTTCCGGTGCGGCGGCGGGGCCTGTCAGACGTCCAGGTCCTGCGCGAACTTGGCGTTTTCCTGGATGAACTTGAAGCGCAGCTCCGGCTTGCGGCCCATCAGGCTTTCCACCAGGCTGGCCGTGCTCTGCGCGTCGTCCTTCTGCTCGGGGTCGCGGATGTCGGGCACGGTCACGCGCAGCAGGGTGCGGCGCGTGGGGTCCATGGTGGTTTCCTTCAGCTGGCTGGGCTGCATCTCGCCCAGGCCCTTGAAGCGGCTGATCTCCACCTTCTGGTTGGCCTTGAACACGCTGGCCAGCAGCTCATCCTTGTGGGCGTCGTCGCGGGCGTAGCGGACGTTGCCGCCCTGGGACAGGCGGTAGAGCGGGGGCAGGGCGAGGTAGAGGTTGCCGTTGCCGATCAGCGCCGGCATCTCGCGGTAGAAGAAGGTCATCAGCAGCGAGGCGATGTGCGCGCCGTCGACATCGGCGTCCGTCATGATGACGATGCGCTCATAGCGCAGCCGCTCGGCGGAGAATTCCTTGCCGGCGCCGCAGCCCAGGGCCTGCACCAGGTCGCTCAGTTCCTGGTTGCCGCGCAGCTTGTCCGTGCTGGCCGAGGCCACGTTCAGGATTTTGCCGCGCAGGGGCAGGATGGCCTGGGTCTCACGGTTGCGCGCCTGCTTGGCGCTGCCGCCGGCGCTATCGCCCTCGACGATGAAAATTTCCGTGCCCTCGGCGCTCTGGCGCGAGCAGTCGGCCAGCTTGCCGGGCAGGCGCAGGCGGCGGGTGGGGGCCTTGCGCGCCATGTCCTTGGCGGCGCGGCGCCGCGCCCGCTCCTCCGCCTTTTCCACCAGGCGGTCCAGCAGCACCTTGGCGGCGTCCGGCGCGGCCGACAGCCAGTGGTCGAAATGGTCCTTGATGGCCACTTCGGTCAGGCGGACGGCTTCCGCGCTCACCAGCTTTTCCTTGGTCTGGCCCTGGAACTGCGGGTCGCGGATGAAGACGGACAGCAGGATGGTGGCGCCGTCCACCACGTCCTCGGCCGTCAGGGACGGGCCCTTGCGGTTGCCCACCAGTTCGCCATAGCCCTTCAGGGCGCGGGTCAGCGCCTGGCGCAGGCCCTGCTCATGCGTGCCACCCTGGGGGGTGGGGATGGTGTTGCAGTAGGTGTGGCTGAAGCCTTCATCGTCCTCGGGCCAGGCGACGGCCCATTCCACGCGGCCGGCCTGGTTGGGGAAGTCGGCCTGGCCGGCGAAAGCGGTGGGGGTGACGGTGCGCCGGTCCTTCAGGGCCGAAACCAGATAGTCCAGCAGGCCGTTGGGGAAGTGCAGCGTCTCCGCCGCCGGCACGGGGCTGTCATCCGCCAGCAGCGACGGATCGCAGCTCCAGCGGATTTCCACGCCCCGGAACAGATAGGCCTTGGACCGCGCCATGCGGTACAGTCGCTCCGCCTTGAAATGGGCGCCTTCGCCGAAGATCTGGGCGTCGGGGTGGAAGCGCACCAGGGTGCCGCGCCGGTTGTTCACCGGGCCGGCGTTCACCAGCGGCGTCAAGGGCACGCCCCGGCTGTAGCTTTGGGTGTACAGTGTGCGGTCGCGCGCCACTTCCACCGTCAACTGGTCGGTCAGCGCCGTGACGACGGACAGGCCCACACCGTGCAGGCCGCCGGAGGTGGCGTAAACCTTGCCGCTGAACTTGCCGCCGGAATGCAGGGTGGTGAGGATGACCTCAAGCGCCGACTTGCCCGGGTATTTCGGGTGGTCGTCAACCGGGATGCCGCGGCCGTTGTCGCGGATGGACACGGTGCCGTCGGCCGCCAGTTCCAGGTCGATGCGGGTGGCATGGCCGGCCACCGCCTCGTCCATGGCGTTGTCCAGCACCTCCGCCACCAAGTGGTGCAGGGCGCGTTCGTCCGTGCCGCCGATGTACATGCCGGGACGGCGGCGGACAGGCTCCAGCCCCTCCAGGACCTCGATGTCCTGGGCGGAATAGCTGTCTTGCTTGCGGGCGGTATTTTGAAACAGGTCGCTCATGCCCCATTATAGGAGTGGGCGCCGCCGCAGTTCAAGGACCTGGGGCGGTGGATCAGCCCGCAGGACCACCACATTTTGTAAGGATGGACGCGATAGCCTCCCAGATCGGGGGTATCCGGCCCGGAGTACTGAGCGATGAACGACCAACCGCCCGCCCCTGACTTTTCCGCGCCCGACTTTTCGAAGGCTCCGGCGCTCCGCACGTTCGCCATGCCGGCCGACACTAACGCCAACGGCGACATCTTCGGCGGCTGGGTGCTGTCGCAGATGGATCTGGCGGGGGCCGCCAAGGCCGTGCGCCGGGCCCGGGGCAAGGTGGCCACCGTGGGGATCGAGGCCATGAAGTTCTACCGCCCGGTGGCGGTGGGCGATGAGCTGAACTGCTACACCGAGATCCTGGCCGTGGGCCGCACCTCCATCCGCGTGCGCATCGACACGTGGGTGCGCCGTGGCGCCACGGGGGAGGCGGTGCAGGTGACGGAAGGCGTCTTCACCTACGTCGCCATCGGCGAGGACGGCCGCCCCCGCCCCGTCGGCGCGGAATAGTCCGGCCGCTACACCTAGGACCTTTTCCCTCTTCATAGGCCGCGTTCCCTCTTCATAAGCCAAGGGGCGGATGCCCCGCCGGCGCTTGAGGCAAACGAGCAAGCCAAACGAAAACGGGCCCGTTCCAATCAAGGAACGGGCCCGTAAACGTTAGGCCAAAGCCCCGACGAAGTGGATTAGTTGCCCTTCGGGGGTTCGGTCGTCGAGGGCTCCGGCGTGGCCGGGGCGGGGGTGGTGTTGTCCGTCGGAGCGGGCGCCGGGGTGGCGGTGCTGTCAGACGGGGCCGGGGTGGCGGGCGCCTCGGCGGCCGGAGCCGCGGGGGCGGCAGCCGGAGCTTCGGTCTTCGGCGGCGGCGGGGCGTCGTGCTTGTCGCAGGCCGCCAGGCCGAGCAGCAGTACCGGGGCGAGCATCAGGGCTTTAAAGCGCATATTCCTCTCCTTCTATGCGTCTTTACGCGCGGGTTCGGCCCCGCACGTCTTTGACGTCGTGACCCAAGGCTATCTGGGCCACGACAATGATTTTGCAGCGTCTTCCGGCGGAATTAAGGCAAAGCCGCCGACGCGTGCGTGAAATTTGCCGACGCGTTAACCAAGGCCGACGCGCCATCGCCCTGATAACACGCCAGACCGGGCGCCATTCCAAGCAAACAATTCGTTCTAGGCCTTTTTGACCCCGGGGCGTCCGCCGCTCAATGGGGATTTCATCCTAGTCCTTGGGTGCGGCAAGCCGCCGCAACGCCAGGTCCAGGGCCGATTTCAGCTGGCCGGCGGAATAGGGCTTTTGCACGAAGCCTAAAGGATAGGTCAGGCTGGCCCGGGCCATCGTCTGCTCGTCCGTGTAGGCCGATAGGAAGACCGAACGCAGGCTGAATTCGTTCCTGAGTCGCCGGGCGGTGTCGATGCCATCGACCGTTCCCTTCAGCCGGATGTCCATCAGGGCCAGATTCGGCCGGCTGCTGGCGGCCAGCGCCACGGCCTCCGGTTCCGAGGCCGCGATGCCGCAGACGTAATAGCCCAGGTCCTCCACGGTCAGGCGGATGCCCAGGGCCACCAAGGCGTCATCCTCGACGATCATGAGCCGGACGGCCCCTTCCTCGTCGCCGTCGGCTTTCGCGCTGATATCTACCTGACTCATGGCTCCCCTGACGCTGGTGACATCCCGGCGCGATGCCTCATCGGAAGCCGCCCCCGGCCACCGCCCCCGCATACTCTCTGCGCCGTCAGTAGGTACAGCAAGCCGGTTACCTTAACAATTCGGCCAGATGATCGAAACTTTCGGGATTAAACTTTTGGGATTATTGCCTTTGCGCCGGCGGGCTGGTTTCGGCCGCCGGGGCCGAGTGTTGCGCCGCGCACAGGCGGATGCGTTCCACCGCCTGGTCCACGGTGCGCCCGCCCCCTTCCAGGTCACCCGCCAGGGGCCGGAAAAAGGCCTCCACCTGGGCCGCAGCCTGCGCGGTGCACAGGCCTTCCAGCGGTGATGCCAAGGCGCTGAGCGTGGCGGTGGAGCCCCGGGCGCGCAGGTGCGCGATGTTGTCCTGCACCCAGGCCCAGTAAGCCGGCAGGTGGCTGGATTCGCGCCCCTGGCCGCGAATCAGCATGTTGACCTCGTTCAGTTTCAAGTAGGGGGCGAAGGCCAGATCGCGGATCTCCGCCGCCAGGGCGGGGTCGGTCACGCGGTTCAGGGTATCCACCACCATTTCCCGCGCCTCCGCATCGGTGGAAGTTTTCAGCCGGTCGATCAAGCCACTGACGTAGGGGCGACCCAGTTCCTGCGCCATGACGGCCATGCCCGTCGCCTCCACCTCCAGCGGGCGCTTGGCGGCCCGCATCAGGGCCAACAGGTCGGCGCGGATGTCGGCGTCGCGCAGATCCAGCGCCAGGAAGGCCACCAGCCGGTCCCGCAACAGGGCGGTGTTCTCCGGCGCCACCCGGTCGAGCTTGCCGGGCAGCAGGCCGACGCGGGCCATGACGGGCTTCCACGCCTGGAGCAGGAACAGGCGCAGGGCCGCCCGCTCCTCCTCCGTCGCCGCCTGGTCCAGCAACTGTTTCAGGCGGGGGAAGGGGGCGGCGGCCACGTCCCAGGCCGGCACGTTGGCCACGCTGACGGCGGCGGTCAGGTACAGGGACTGGGGCTGGTGACCGGCCCGGACCTCCCCCCACAGGCTTTCCAGCAGTGCCAGCTGTTCCGCCGCCGACAGGCGCGGCAGCACGGCCAGCAGCCGGCGCCAATGCTCGGTCGTCAGCGAGAGGTGGAAATAGCCGCTGCCGGTCGCGTTGGGGACCAGCACGGCGGGGCAGGAAGACTGGTTCAGCGCGAAGTTCTGGCGCGGCGCGGTCACCATCATGCAGGACGGCGTGCCGGCTGAGGCGGCGCGCACGCACATCGGTATGACCCAGCGCTGGGCGGTGTCCACCGTCGAGCCCAGGGGGCGATAGCGGCGCTGCGCGGTCAGCACCTGCAGGCCGCTGCGCGGGCAGGTCCAGCCCACCGTCAGCCGGGGCAGGCCCGGCAGGTTGATGAAGGAACGCAGGGCGTCCACCAGAACCGGGTCGCGCACCGTGTCGGCCAGCGCGTCGAAGAAGTCGCGGGCGGTGGCGGTGCCGTCCAGGTGGCGGCGCAGGTGGGTATTAACCGCCTTGCGGAAGGCGGGGGCGCCGATATAGCCCTCCACCATGGCCAGGACGCCGGCGCCCTTGCGATAGGTGATGTTGTCGAAGGCGGTTTCGATGTCGCTGGTGGTGACGATGGGCTGGTGGATGGCGCGGGTGGAGGCCAGCGCGTCCAGGTCCATGGCCTCCAGCGCCTCTTGCTCCACCACGCGGGCGGTCAGCATGCGCGGCTGCCAGGCATCCACCGCTTTCGGCGCGAGCCAACTTGCGAAGGCTTCGTTCAGCCAGATGTCGTCCCAGCCGGCGGGGGTCACCAGGTCGCCGAACCACTGGTGGGCGATCTCATGGGCATGCAGCACCAGGAAGCGCCGGCGGGCGTCGACCGTGTCGTCGGCGGCGACCAGCAGGCGCTGCTCGCTGTACAGGATGGTGCCGGCGTTCTCCATGCCCACGGCGTCGAAGTCGGGGGCGGCGATCAGGTCCAGCTTGCCATAGGCGTAGGGGATGTCGAAGTAGCGTTCCATGGTCAGGAACAGGCCAGGCGTCACCGACAGGGCGTAGGCCAGGCGCGGCCCCTTGCCGTGCAGCGCCACGCCGCGCAGGGGGATGGGTTTGCGCCGGGCGCCGTTGGGCGGGATGGTGGGGCCCTTCACGATGTCCAGCGGCCCCACGGCGAAGGCCAGCAGGTAGGTCGGCAGCGGCCGGGTGGGCGCGAAGGTCAGGCGCCGGCGCCCGTCGGGCAATGTCTCCGTCCGCACCGGCAGGGTGTTGGTCACCGCCTCGTCGCCCGCCTTCACCGTCAGGGTGATGTCATAGGGCGTCTTGAAGCGCGGCTCATCGAAGCAGGGCCAGGCCTGGCGGGCGCTGATGGCCTCGAACTGGCTGAAGGCGTAATTGCGTCCGCTTTCACTGACGCGATAGAGGCCATCCAGCGTGCTGTCGAAGGGACCTGTGTAGACGAAGCGCAGGGTCACGGTTTGCGGTTCCAACGCGCGGGGGAAATCCACGCGCGCCGCGCCATCGGGGGTCACCTGCTCCCAGGTGGCGGGCAGGCGCTGCCCCGCCGCGGTCACCACCTCCACCATCGCCATGTCCAGCCCCCGGCCGTTCAGCCAGACATGATCGGTGGCCTTCAACAGCGCCACCTTGATTTCCACCTGGCCGGAGAAGTCGCCGTCATCCGGATCGATGGACAGGTTCAGGCGATAGCGCAGGGGCTTGGCCGTGTCCGGCAGGCGCACGGTGGGCGCCGCCTCTTGCTCCCCCCCCTCTTGCCCCGCCACCTCTTGTTCAATTGCCGCCTTGGCCGTCCGGTCTTTCGCCGCCGCGGTGCCGGTCAAGGCGGTCACCGGCGCCAGCAGCAGGGCCAGGGTCAAGACCGTAAGGCGGAAAAGGACGATCAAGGCGTCAAGCTTCCCAGGATGGATGGGGCGCCGAATGATTGGGCGACGGGCACTATGGTCGCGAGGGTCTGTCCCGCGCAACGGGCGGATGCCTTCTCCACGCGCTGGAAATGAGCGGCGGTCATGCAAGCTACGTCTTTCCTGTATATGGTGTCGCGACTTTAACGGAGCGACGGCGGGGAAATATGCGGCGATGGATGCGGGTGGCTGTGATCGCGCTTATGGCGGGGACCTATGCGCTCGGGCTCTGCGTCCCTGGGGCCGGCGCAGGGGCGGCGGAGGCCAAGCCCCTGGTTTACCGGCAGCCGCTGCGCGACAAGTTGTTCTATGGCTTGGCGCTGCTGTTGCGCGACGCGGAGGTCGCAGCGGCCATCGCGATGTCGCCGGACCTGCGCCGTCTGGCGGCTGACCGCCGTGTGCGGGCGAAGGGTGCCGTTGACAGCTGCGGTGGCGATGTCGGCTGCTACGTCCGCGTCTTCGACTGGTCGGCGGAGGAGGTGGCGCAAGCGGGCCAGGCCTTGCAGGCGGCGCTGGCGGCCCATCCCGACGCCGCCCGGCGGCTCAACGCCGCGCTGGAGGCCAGCGGACTGTATCCCGATGGCCCGGGCCAGGCGGCTGATGGGAGCGTCCGCGCTTGGGTGCACGCCGCCGCCATGGCCCCACGCATCCTGGGCACCTATGCCGGTGGGGAGAAGCCGCCGCGCGGCCCCGCCATAGACGGCCCGGCCTATGACGTGCCACCCCCGCCCTATGCACGCTGGTGAAAACNGCNGTGTCGGTGCTGGGCGATGCCTGGGGGAAGGCCCGGGG
>NZ_BACU01000233.1 GCF_000333275.1 Azospirillum sp. B4
CGCCCCGGCCGCCAAAGCCGTCGCGTTCCCCCCGGCCCCAGCGATCGCCGTGCGCGCCCCAGGCG
>NZ_BACU01000232.1 GCF_000333275.1 Azospirillum sp. B4
GTGTCGGTCGGCATGTTCGAGCATGTCGGCCTGCCCCATTATCCGGAATATTTCGCGGCCGTGCGCGACCTGATGACGCCGGAGGGGGTGGGTTCCAGTCCGAAGGGCGTCAGGGATTCGTGCGCAGGGTGGATGTCTGGTGTTCCTCCCCCGCAGCCACCGGTGCGCCGCTGGCGGGCACGTCACCCGGCTTGCCGGGGTGGCCGGCGCGCTTCAGGGCGTCGGCCACGTCCGGCGGCATGTACTTCTCATCATGCTTGGCCAGCAGTTCCGTGGCCGCGAACACGCCGTCGGGGCCCAGCTTGCCCTCCGCCACCACGCCCTGCCCCTCGCGGAACAGGTCGGGCAGGATGCCGGTGTAGGTGACGGGCAGCGACTTGGCGGTGTCGGTCACCTGGAAGGTGACGGTCAGTCCGCCGGCATCGCGCTTCAGGCTGCCGGTTTCCACCAGGCCGCCGATGCGCACGGTGCGCCCGCCCGGCGGCTTGGCCGCCAGGTCGGACGGGCTGTAGAAGAAGACGATGTTGTCGCGGAAGGCCGACAGGGTCAGCGCGGTGGCGGTGCCCAGGCCCAGCAGGGCCAGCGCCAGGATCATCATGCGGCGGCGTTTGCGGGTCATGGCGCGGTCTCCGTCGCCGGGGACGCCGTGGGGACGGGACCGACCTTCGGCTCCCGCTTGCGGCGGGGCTTGGCCGCTTCCAGCGTCGCCAGGGTGCGTTCCACCCGGCGCAGGCCGGTCAGGCTCAGCACCAGCAGGCCGACCAGCACCAGCGCCGCCGCCCCGTAGGATGACCAGACATAGGCGGCATATCCGCCCATCGACAGGGACCCGTCCATCATACTCTCAACCACAGCCTGGCAACCCGGAAGGGCCGCGAAAGTGGCGCAACCATTAGCTTATCACGTCGCCGAAACGACCGCCGTTGGTCTTCTTGTCCCATCGGCCGGCCGGATCATCCCGCCTGGCCCAGGCGCAGGGTCTGCACCCCGCGGGCGGCCAGGCCGGCCCGGATTCCC
>NZ_BACU01000231.1 GCF_000333275.1 Azospirillum sp. B4
CCAACAACGACAGATCGCCCAGGGCGCCGCGCATCCCCACTGGTTCCGCCAGATCGGCGGGCGGCTGGCTGGTGTTGGTCACCGGCGCGTGACGGGTGGTGCCGCTGCCCAGGCTCAGTATCTGTAGGCCGGTGGCACCGCCCGGCTGGGCCAGCGCCTCCATCACCGCCAGCATCACTGGGTTGTTGCAGCCGGTCAGCCCGCCGTCCCAGTACAGGCGCCCCTCGCACCGGGCGGGTTCATCGAAAAAGGTCACGGGCGCGGTGCTGCTGGCGCTGATGACCTCCGCCAGCGGGGCTGTGGCGGCCTGCGGTTCCGTCACCGCCGTCGCCATGCCGGCATAGCTGCGGAAGATCACGGCCCGCCGCTGGGCATAATCGAACGCTGGGATGAACACCTTGACCGGCGTGCCGCCGCGCCGCGCCGGGGGCAGGGGCAGGCGGGCCATGGGGCGGGCGGACAGGGCCAGGGGGCGGATCTGGCCGTTTACGGTGGCCGGGATGGGCGGCACCAGGCTTGGGTCGTCCAGCAGGGCGATCAGACCGGCCAGTTTGCCCCGGGTGCTGTATTGAGCCCCTAAGCCCAGGCCGGCGATGACCTGGTCCAGCCCCTCCACCTTCACGAACAGGCTGCCCCGCCGCGTGTCGTCCACGAACAGGTCCAGGATCTGCGCTGGCGTCAGGTTCTTGACCAGCCCACCCAGCACGATGGCCCCGGCGGAGGTGCCGGCCACCAAGTCGAATTCCGCCAGAATGTCGTGGCCCGGCGTGTCGGCGCCGTACAGGTCGCCCAGCACCATGGCCTCCAGCAGCGCCCAGGGGCCGCCGCCGTCCAGCGTCAGGATACGATAGGTCATGTTCCTCCCCCCTTGGCCGCCTGCTTATTCGGCTAGAGGGGTGATAGACTATTGCCACCTATCCGCGCAATGCCCCGATGTTGGCTTGGTAGCGGCTGGCCCCACCCTGGAAGACAGCGGAACCCGCGACCAGCACCTCCGCACCCGCCTGCGTGCAAAGGCGCGCCGTCTCATGGTTCACGCCACCGTCGACCTCGATCTGGATGGGCCGGCGGCCGATCAGGGCGCGCAGGGCCTGGATCTTGGGGATCATGGCGGAGATGAAGGACTGGCCGCCGAAGCCGGGGTTGACCGTCATGACCAGCACCAGGTCCAGCCGGTCCAGGACATAGGCGACAGCGCTCTCCGGCGTGGAGGGGTTCAGCGCCACGCCAGCCTTTTTGCCCAGCGCGCGGATGCGCTCCAGCGTGCGGTCCAGATGGATGGTGGCTTCCGCCTGCACGGTGATGATGTCGGCACCGGCCTCGGCGAAGGCCTCCAGATAGGGATCCACCGGGCTGATCATCAGGTGCACGTCGAAGGTGCGGTCGGTATGGGGGCGCAGGGCCTTCACCACCGCCGGGCCGATGGTGATGTTGGGCACGAAATGGCCGTCCATCACATCGACATGGATATAGTCGGCCCCGGCCGCCGTTATGGCGCGCACCTCTTGGCCCAGGGCGGCGAAGTCGGCGGACAGGATGGACGGGGCGATCAGCGGCTGGGTCATGGCGCTTCCTTCCCTGCCGGGGTGTCCCTTGCCGGCGCGTCCCCTGTCGGCATATCGGCGAACACCCGGCTGGCCAGGATGTCCTCCGCCTCGATCACGGTCAGGTCGTCGACGGACAGGGGGCCGTCGGCGCGCTGGAACAGGCGGCTGGCCTGGCGCAGGCGGGCGCGGTCCAGGGCGTTGCGGATGGATCGGCCGTTGGCGAAGTGCGGTTGGCCTCGGCGCAGGGTGATGTAGCGGGCGAACACCGCCTTGGCCTTGGGGCTGAAGCGATAGTTCATGGTTTCCAGCTGCCGCTCCCCGATCTCCAGCAGCTCTTCCCCGCCATAGTCCGGGAAGTCGATGTGGTGGGCGACGCGGGAGCGGAAGCCGGGATTGGCCTGGAAGAAGCGCTCCATGCGGTCGGCATAGCCGGCCAGGATCACCACCAGGTCGTCGCGCTGGTTCTCCATGACCTGCAGCAGGATCTCGATGGATTCCTGGCCATAGTCGCGCTCATTCTCCGGCCGGTACAGATAGTAGGCCTCGTCGATGAACAGCACGCCGCCGGCGGCGCGCTTCAGCACCTCCTTGGTCTTAGGCGCGGTGTGGCCGATGTACTGGCCCACCAGGTCGTCGCGGGTGACGGTCACCAGGTGCCCGCGCCGGACATAGCCCAGACGGTGCAGGATGGCGGCCATCTTCAGCGCCAGCGTGGTCTTGCCGGTGCCCGGGTTGCCGGTGAAGCTCATGTGCAGGGTGGGTGCCCCCACCGCCAGGCCGAAGCGCTGGCGCGCCCTGTCCACCAGCAGCAGGGCCGCGATCTCGCGCAGCCGCTGCTTGATGGGGGCCAGGCCCACCATCTCCCGGTCCAGCTGGTCGAAGATCTCCGGCAGGCCGGAGGCCTCGAAGTCGGCCTTGAGATCCACCGCGGCCGGGGCCGCGCCGGCGGCCTCCGGTGGCACGGCCATCAGGGGGGCGGGCATCACGCGTACCGCTCCCCTTCCGGCAATTGGGCGGAATAGGCGCGGGTGGTGTAGAGCACGCGCCGGCCCTCGCTCTCCTGGCGTTCCAGGGTGAAGCCGGGCTCGTTGGCCGGCCGGTTGACGATGAAGGACAGGCGCACGCTCTCCCACCCGTGGCTGGCATCGAAGCCGGAGATGCGGATATAGCGGTCGCCATAGACCTTGCGGCAGGCCGTCAGCTCCGTCATCACGCCGGCGGCGTCGCGGATGTCGAACATGGGCAGGCCCCACATGTCCCAATAGGTGTTGCGGGGATGGGGGTCGTCGGTGAACTCGATGTTCACCGCCCAGCCCTGGTCGATGCAGTACTGCACCTGGGCCGTGATCTGCTCGTCCGTCAGGTCGGGCAGGAAGGAGAAGGTTCCCTGGGTGAGGCGCATGGCAAAATCCTCAAGCTTTGATGTGTAAGGCAAGGCCGCGGATGCGGCCGTCCGCCGTTTGAGGGCGTCAACCAGCCACGCTGGCGGTTGGCACGAAATCAGGGGCGTCGGTCGAGGTGTAGTTGAAGGTGACGTCCTTCCAGACGTCCAAGGCCTGGCGCAGCGGCGTGCAGTGGCGGCTGGCGGCGGCCAGGATGTCCGGCCCTTCATGCACGATGTCGCGGCCCTCGTTGCGGGCCAGCACCATGGCCTCCAATGCCACGCGGTTGGCGGTGGCGCCGGCCTGGATGCCCATGGGGTGGCCGATGGTGCCGCCGCCGAATTGCAGCACCACGTCGTCGCCAAACAGGTCCAGCAGCTGGTGCATCTGCCCGGCATGGATGCCGCCCGAGGCCACGGGCAGGGTCTTGCGCAGCGAGGCGAAGGACTGGTCGAAGAAGATGCCGTTCTCCAGCCGCTTGGGCAGGAAATCCTCGCGGCAGATGTCGTAGTAGCCCTTGGTGGTGGCGGGGTCGCCCTCCAGCTTGCCCACCACGGTGCCGGCGTGGATGTGGTCCACGCCCGCCAGGCGCATCCATTTGGCGATGACGCGGAAGGACACGCCGTGACTCTTCTGCCGGGTGTAGGTTGAGTGGCCGGCGCGGTGCAGGTGCAGCACCATGTCGTTGCGCCGTGCCCATTTGGACATGGACTGGATGGCGGTGTAGCCGATGACCAGGTCGATCATGACGACGACCGACCCGATGGACTTGGCGAACTCCGCCCGCTCGTACATGTCCTCCATGGTGGCGGCGGTCACGTTCAGGTAGGTGCCCTTGACCTCGCCCGTCACCGCCTGGGCGCGGTTCACCGCCTCCATGCAGTAAAGGAAGCGGTCGCGCCAGTGCATGAAGGGCTGGGAATTGATGTTCTCGTCATCCTTGGTGAAGTCCAGGCCGCCCTTCAGCGCCTCATAGACCACGCGGCCGTAGTTGCGGCCCGACAGGCCCAGCTTGGGCTTCACCGTGGCGCCCAGCAGGGGGCGGCCGAACTTGTCCAACCGTTCCCGTTCCACAACGATGCCGGTGGGCGGCCCGTCGAAGGTCTTCACATAGGCCACCGGCAGGCGCATGTCCTCCAGCCGCAGGGCCTTTAGCGGCTTGAAGCCGAAGACGTTGCCGATGATGGACGCCGTCAGGTTGGCGATTGATCCGGGCTCGAAAAGATCGATGTCGTAGGCGATGTAGGCGAACCAGCTGTCGGGCGCGCCCGGCACTGGTTCCACCCGGTGCGCCTTGGCCCGGTACTTGTCGCAGGCGGTCAGCCGGTCGGTCCACACCACGGTCCAGGTGGCGGTGGAGGACTCGCCCGCCACGGCGGCGGCGGCCTCGATGGGGTCCACCCCGTCCTGCGGAGTGATGCGGAACACGGCGATGACGTCCGTGTCCTTGGGCTCGTAGTCCGGCTGCCAGTAGCCCATGTCCTGGTACTTCATGACGCCGGCGGCATAGCGGTCGCGCCGTTCCCTCTTATCGATGGCGTTCATATTTATCTCCTCCTCAAGCGCCGGCGGCGCATCCGCGCCTTGGCTATCCTCGATTTCCAGTCCGCCTGCGGCTCCCCGTAAATCTCCGGCGGCCCCTTTCCATGAAAACGCAGAGGGGCGGGGCCTAGGTTTGGCGGGGCGCATGTGGCGTTATTCGGCGGCGACAGGGGTCTTGCCCAGTTGTGGGTCCAAGGTGCCGCTGGCGTAGCGCTTGGCCATGGCGGCCATGGGCAGGGGCTTGATGCGGCTGGCGTTGCCGGCGGCGCCGAATTGTTCGAACCGCTCGCGGCACAGCACCTTCATGGCGTCCATGGCGGGCTTCAGGAACTTGCGCGGGTCGAATTCCGCCGGGTTCTCCGTCGCCGTCTTGCGGAACTGCGCCGCCATGGCCAGGCGGCAGTCGGTGTCGATGTTGATCTTGCGCACGCCATGGCGGATGCCGCGCACGATCTCATCCACCGGCACGCCCCAGGTGCGGGGCATTTGCCCGCCATAGGCGTTGAACAGGTCCTGCAGCTCCTGTGGCACGGAGGAGCTGCCGTGCATGACCAGGTGGGTGCCCGGCAGCCGCTCATGGATGGCTTCCACGACGCGCATGGCCAGGATTTCGCCGTCCGGTTCCCGCGAGAATTTGTAGGCGCCGTGGGAGGTGCCCATGGCGATGGCCAGCGCATCCACCCGCGTGGCGGCCACGAAGTCCAGCGCCTGGTCGGGGTCGGTGCACAGCTGCTCCAGCGATAGGGTGCCTTCGGCGCCGTGGCCGTCCTCCGCCTCGCCCTGGCCCGTCTCCAGGCTGCCCAGCACGCCCAGTTCCCCTTCGACGGAGGCGCCAACCCAGTGCGCCGCCTCCGCCACGCGACGGGTGATGTCGACGTTGTAGTCGTAGGAGGCCGGCGTCTTGGCGTCGGCCATCAGCGATCCGTCCATCATGACGGAGGTGAAGCCGTGCTGCAGGGCCGTCAGGCAGGTGGCCTCGCTGTTGCCGTGGTCCTGGTGCAGGCATAGCGGGATGGTGGGGTACAGGTCCTCCAGCGCGTCGATCATGCGGGCCAGCATGACGTCGCCGGCATAGGACCGGGCGCCCCGGCTGGCCTGCAGGATGACGGGGGCGTCCACCTGCGCGGCGGCCTCCATCACCGCCAGGCCCTGCTCCATGTTGTTGATGTTGAAGGCGGGAACGCCGTAGTCGCGCTCCGCCGCGTGGTCCAGCAGCTGACGCAAGGTGATGCGGGGCATAAGTGTCTCCCTTTTGTGTTCCCTCAATCGCCGGGTGCGGCCATCCGGTCGCTTGGCTTCCTCGATTTCCAGTCCGCTTCGCTCCCCGGAAATCTCCGGCGGACGCGGTCGCGTCCTAGAAAAAGGCGTGGCGCAACTCAGGCCGGGGCGACGCGGGCGCGGACGGCGGCCATGATGGCGTCGACGGTGATGCCGAAATGACGATAGAGGTCGGCGGCGGGGGCGGAGGCGCCGAAGCCCCCCATGCCGATGAAGGCGCCTTGGTCGCCCAGCCAGCGGTCCCAGCCGAAGCGCACCGCCGCCTCCACCCCGATGCGCGGGGCGGTGCCCAGCACGATGGCGCGGTTGGCCGCCGACTGGCGCTCGAACAGTTCCCAGCAGGGCATGGACACCACGGCCACGTTGACACCCTCCCTGGCCAGCCGCTCCGCCGCCTCCACCGCCAGGGCCACTTCCGATCCGGTGGCCAGCAGGGTGGCGTCGCGCGGGCCGGGCGTTTCGCGCAGGATGTAGGCGCCGGCGGCGCTGCGGTTGTCGGACGCCTCGCGCCGCAGGGTGGGCAGGTCCTGGCGCGACAGGCACAGGGCCGAGGGCGTGCCCGGGCTGTTCAGCGCCAGTTCCCAGCACTCCGCCGTTTCCACCGCGTCCGCCGGGCGGAAGACATGCAGGTTGGGCGTGGCGCGCAGCATGGCCAGGTGTTCCACCGGCTGGTGGGTGGGCCCATCCTCGCCCAGGCCGATGCTGTCATGGGTCAGCACGTGGATGACCCGCACGCCCATCAGGGCCGACAGGCGCAAGGCGCCGCGGGCATAGTCGGAAAACACCAGGAAGGTGCCGCCGTAGGGGATGATGCCGCCGTGGACGGCCAGGCCGTTCATCACGGCGGCCATGGCATGCTCGCGGATGCCGTAATGGATGTAACGGCCGCCGTAGTTCCCGGCGTCCAGCACCTCCATCCCCTTGGTCTGGGTCAGGTTGGAATGGGTGAGATCGGCCGATCCGCCCACGGTCAGGTCGGTGGCGGCGTTCACTACCCCCAGCACCAGGTGCGAGACCTTGCGCGTGGCCATCTTGGGCCGTGTCACCACCAACTCCCGGCGATAGGCGGCCAGGGCCTCGGCCATCTCCGGCCCCGGTTCCGTGGCCATCACCCGCTGAAAATCGGTGCGGGAGGGGTGGGCCGCCAGACGCCGTTCCCAAGCCTCCCGATGGGTACGGCCAGCGTTGGCCACGGCGCGCCAGGTGTCCCGGATGTCCTCCGGCACGGTGAAGGGTGGGCTGTCCCAGCCCAGGGCCTCTGCCGCGGCCTGCGCCTCCTCGGCCCCCAGGGGGGCGCCGTGCACGCCGCAGGTGCCGGCCTTGGTGGGGGCGCCATAGCCGATGACGCTGCGGCAGGCGATCAGGGTGGGACGGTCGCTGGCCCGGGCACGGACCAGGGCCGCCTCGATGGCGTCATGGTCATAGGCGTCCACCGTCTCCACCGCCCAGCCGGACGCCTTGAAGCGCGCCGCCTGGTCGGTGCGGGTGGACAGGCGGGTGGGACCATCGATGGAGATGCCGTTGTCATCCCACAGCACCACCAGCCGGGAGAGGTTCAGCTGCCCCGCCAGATCTATGGCCTCCTGGCTGACGCCTTCCATCAGGCAGCCGTCACCGGCGATGACATAGGTGCGGTGGTCCACCAGGGCGTCGCTGAAGCGGGCGTTCAGGTGCCGTTCCGCCAGGGCCATGCCCACGGCGGTGGTGATGCCCTGGCCCAGGGGACCGGTGGTGGTTTCGATGCCGGCGGCATGGCCGTATTCCGGATGGCCGGCGGCCTTGGCGCCCAGCTGGCGGAAGCGTTTCAGCTCCTCCACCGGCATGTCGGCATAGCCCAGCAGATGGTGCAGGGCGTACTGCAGCATGCTGCCGTGGCCAGCTGACAGGACGAAGCGGTCGCGGTCGGGCCAGTCGGGCCGGGCGGGGTCCAGCTTCATCACCCGGGTGAACAGCACGGTGGCGACGTCGGCCATGCCCATGGGCATGCCGGGATGGCCGGACTTCGCCGCCTCCACGCCCGCCACGGCCAGCATGCGCACGGCGTTGGCCATGGTGGCGAGGTCGGGTGCGGTTGCGGCGTCGGTCGCCTCCACCTGGCGCAGGGAAAGGGTGGGGGTCATGGCATGTCCTCTTTCATCCGGGCCTCCTTCAACCGGCGCGGCGCTTGCGGTCGACCAGCTGCAGGATCAGCGGGGTCAGAATCAGCTGCATGGCCAAGTCGAGCTTGCCGCCCGGGATGACGATGGAATTGGCGCGCGACATGAAGCTGCCGGCGATCATCGACAGCAGGTAGGGGAAGTCGATGCCACGCGGGTTGCGGAAGCGGATGACGACGATGGATTCGTCGGGCGTGGGTATCCAGCGGGCGATGAAGGGGTTGGAGGTGTCGACGGTGGGCACCCGCTGGAAATTGATGTCCGTCTGGGTGAACTGCGGGCAGATGTAGCGGACATAGTCCGGCATGCGCCGCAGGATGGTGGTCATGACATCTTCGGTGCTGTAGCCGCGGCTGGTGCGGTCGCGGTGGATCTTCTGGATCCACTCCAGGTTGATCACCGGCACCACGCCGATCTTCAGGTCGGCATGGCCGGCGATGTCGCAGCCATCGGCCACCACCGCGCCGTGCAGGCCCTCATAGAACAGCAGGTCGCTGGGGCCGGGCAGATCCTCCCACGGGGTGAAGGTGCCGGGCGGGCAGCCATAGTGCTCGGCCTCCGCCGCGTCGTGGACATAGTGGCGGGTGCGCCCCGTGCCGTCGTCGCCATAGCGGCGGAACAACTCCTGCAACTCACCGAACAGGTTGGATTCCGGGCCGAAGTGGCTGAAGTGGTGGTCGCCGTCCTTGTCGGCTTGGGCGATGGCCTGCTTCATCTGGGCCCGGTCGTAGCGGTGATAGGCGTCGCCGTCGATGCAGATGGCGTTCACCCCCTCGCGCCGGAAGACCTGCTCGAAAATCTGACGGACCGAGGTGGTGCCGGCGCCCGACGACCCGGTGACCGAGATGATGGGATGGCGGATGGACATGGGATAAGCCCTCCCTCTCTCAGGCGCGCAGCAGGCCGCGCTGGCCGAACAGGGGCGCGCGGTCGGCCAGGATGGGCGGGGCGGCGTGGTGGTCGGCCACCCGCTCCACCTCCGTCTTCGAGCCGAAGACCAGGGCCGTGCGCTCATGCAGGTGGTTGGGTGTCAGATCCAGGATGCGGTTGCGACCGTCGGTGGCGGCACCGCCCGCCTGCTCGATGACGAAGGCGATGGGGTTGGCCTCATAGACCAGGCGCAGGCGGCCGGTGTGGTAACCCGGGCGCTCGTCGGTGGGATAAAGGTAGACCCCGCCCCGGCGCAGGATGCGGAAGGCATCAGCCACCAGGGACGCGATCCATCGCATGTTGTAGTTCTTGGCGCGGGGGCCGTCCGCCCCGGCCAGGCAGTCATCGATATAGCGGCGGATGCTGGGCGCCCAATGCCGCTGGTTGGACGCGTTGATGGCGAATTCCTTGGTTTCCGGCGCCACCGCCACCGCACTCCCCATGCGCACGAATTCCGCCGTGGGCGTGATCGGGGGCGGGGAGGCCCAGCCGCCGCCGCCATGCACCGCCACCACTGGTTCAACCGGACGCTTGTCCAGAATGAAGATCTCGGTGCCTTCGCCCAGGGTCAGCACCAGGGCGGTCTGGGGCCCATAGACCAGGAAGCCGGCGGCCAGTTGCCGATGCCCCGGCTGCAACAAGGCGGCCGCCGGGTCGTTCGCGTCCTCCACGCCCAGGATGGAGAAGATGGTGCCGACCGAGACATTGGTTTCGATGTTGCTGGACCCGTCCAGGGGATCGATGGCCACCGCCAGCGTGCCCGCCGGATCCAGCAGGACCGGGGCGTCGCTCTCCTCCGACCCCACCACCGCGACCGGGGCGCTGGCCAGGCGGTCGACGACGATGTCGTGCGACCGCAGGTCCAGTTCCTTCTGGGTGTCGCCGTTGCTCTCGCCGCGCACGGCCGCCATTTCGCCCGCCAGCGGCCCCATCGCCACCAGGTCGGCGATGGCCAGGCCGGCGTCGGCGATGGCCAGGATGGCGCGGACGACGTCCGCCCGCCGATGAGCTTGCCCACCGGGGGCTTGTCCGTTGTGAGCGGCTGTGCCGCCTTTTCCGTGAGCTGTGCTCCAGGCAACCAGATGCCGGGCCAGAGTCGTGGCGTCCGCCATAATGTCCTCCCGCGATGGGGCGGGGTTTTGTCCCGCGTCGTTGGTTGACCTGGAGTGTGCGGACGATTGCGCCGTTAGAAAATTCGAATAAACTTAGCGTCGTTTTCAGATTTTCTAAAAGCAGTGGGAGGGCCCGGTGCGCAACGTAACGCTGAAGCAGCTGCGCGCCTTGGCGGCGGTGGTGGAAACCGGCTCCGTGACCGGGGCGGCCAAGCGGCTGCACGTGACGCCGCCGGCCGTCACCATGCAGGTGCAAGCGCTGGAGGATCTGCTGGGCGTGCCCCTGCTGGACCGGCTGGGCGAACGCTTCAAGCCGACCGACGCCGGGCGGGAGGTGATCGAGACCGCGCAACGCATCGAGGCGGAGCTGCACAACTGCTCCGCCGCCATGGAGGCGCTGCGCAACCTGTCCGGCGGCCGGGTGGCGGTGGGGGTGGTCAGCACCGCCAAATATTTCGCGCCCTATGCGCTGGGCGCCTTCAAGGCCGAATATCCGCAAATCGAGCTGTCGCTGATGGTGGGCAACCGGGAGGATGTCCTGGCCGCCCTGAAGGCCGACACCATCGACATCGTCATCATGGGCCGTCCGCCCCGCGACCTGGCGGTGGACATGCACGCCATCGGCGACCACCCGCACATCATCATCGCCCCGCCCCACCACCCCCTGGTGGGCCGCCGCCATCTGAAGCTGGCGGAATTCGCGCACGAGACCTTCCTGGTACGCGAGGTCGGGTCCGGCACCCGCATGCTGATGGAATATTTCTTCTCCCAGGCCGACCTGCACCCCCCCATCAACATGGAGGTGGGCAGCAATGAGACGGTGAAGCAGGCAGTGATGGCCGGCCTGGGCCTCTCCTTCATCTCCGCCCACACCATCGCCGCCGAACTGGAAAGCGGCCGCCTGGCGCCCCTGGACGTGGAGGGCCTGCCCATCGTGCGCCAGTGGTTCGTGGCCAAGCGCTCCGACAAGCGCTTGGCCCCGGCGGCAGCCCGGGTGAAGGCCTTCCTGGTGGAACGGGGGCGGGAATTCCTGCCCAACGTGAAACCCATCGCGTGATTCCCCCAAAGGGTTAATGCGGCGGAAGAGGTGGCAGGGCATGCTTCCAGGCGGATCTTCTACCAGGACAGGCAAATCCAAGGATCGGTCCGCCCCATGAAAGCCCCCGCCCAAGCCCTCGCCGTGGCCGCCGCCCTGCTCGCCACCACCGCCCAGGCCGCGCCCCGCCGCAGCATTCCCCTGGTCTGCCCCTACCAGCCGGTGGAGCCGGCATCCGGCAAGCTTCATGCCGACGTCCTGATCCTGGATCTGGGGCCGACGGCAGGGGGCGAGGGCAAGGCCTGGAAGGGGCCGCTGACCATCGCCCAGCGGGACGGCACCACCTGCACCGCCGATGCCGCCCTGGCGCCCATCGAGGGCACGCTGTACAGCGACGGCCAGCACCTGCTGGTGACGACCTCCGCCGGCGGCGGCGGGCGCAGGCTGGTGGTGCTCAGCACCACCTCCTGCCAGCCCCTGTGGAAAAGCGGGACCTTCACCGGCCAAGTGCGCCTGAGGGACGGCATATTGTACACCGGCAAGACCGGCACCAAGCTGAACCCGGACTGCCTGCCCCAGCCCTGATTTCCGCTATCACCGCCGGCCCACGGCCCACGCCGTTGGCCAGCGGGGCGAAGACCGCACGATCCTTCAAATCCAGGTAAAGGGCTCAAGATCCGTCCCCATGGTCGGTGCAGGATGCCGGCCGTTCCCCTCCGGCACCAACCGACAGGCCCGCAAATGACCGACGCGATCACCATCACCGTGCCCGATGGCACCTTCCAGGCCTATGTCGCCCGCCCCGCCGCCGTGCCGGCCCCGGCCGTCGTCGTGCTGCATGAGGTGTTCGGCGTGAACGCCGACATCCGGCAGACCTGTGACGAGCTGGCGGCCCAGGGCTTCCTGGCCGTGGCGCCCGATCTGTTCTGGCGGCAGGAGCCTGGCGTTGACCTGCGGGTGGACACCGAAGAGGACTGGCAGCATGGGTTGCGGCTGTACCTGGCCTTCGATCGCGACGCCGGCGCCCGCGACATCGCCGCCGTGGTTCGCACCGTGGCCGGCCTGCCTGACGCCACCGGCAAGGTCGGAGTCCAGGGCTATTGCCTGGGCGGCCTCATGGCCTTCCTCACCGCCGCCCGTTCTTCCGTCGACGCCGCCGTCGCCTACCATGGCGGTGACACCGAGAAGTATCTGGGTGAGGTGGACGGCCTGACTGCGCCCTTGCTGGTGCATCTGGCGGGGGAGGATGAGTACATTCCCCAGGCCGCCATGGCGCAGATCACGGCGGCGCTGGCGGCCAAGCCCAACGCGACCGTCCATAGCTATGCCGGTCAGAACCACGCCTTCTCCCGCCATGGCGGCGCCCACTATGACGCCGCGGCGGCCAGCCTGGCCAACGGCCGGACGCTGGATTTCCTGAAGCGGCACCTTGCGTGAGGGGCCGTGCCGGTGACGGGCCCCGGGGGTGAAATGGCGCTGGTGGAAGGCGGCCCCCTTGGGCGATGATCCCCGGGAAATAGTGTTGGGAGCCCGTAGCGCCGATGATCGATCAAAACGGCCAGCCTGTCCGCAAGACCGCCCTCAAGACCTACCTTGAGACGTACAACGCCGGCGTGCGCGGCTCCAAGGAGTTCGGCGGCCTGCCGCGCGCCCTGGTGATCATCTGCGACGGGTTGGTGACGGGCAAGACCACCTACGTCAAATGCGTGGATGGCCAGGTGCAGCTGTCCCGCCGCAAGGACGGCTCGGTGGTTGGTGGCGGGCTGTAGGCCACCCGCGTCCGCCCATTTTCCTTGGCCGGCCCTTTCCTCTTGGTGGAGGGTGGGTTCGCCCGTACTCTTACCCCGGTAGGTATCTGGGGTGGGGCCTGGATGATGACGGCGTCCTTTATCGCATGATCAGGGGCCAGCGGCATTGGCTGGATCTGGCGGACAGCGTTCACAACGCGGCGCTGGACGGCAGTTGGACCGCCGCGCTTGCGGCCCTGGCGGACGCCTGCGGTGGCGGCAGGGGTCAACTGATCGGCATCGGCGCCGACCGCGCCGTTCCCTTCAATTGGGTAACCGAGTTCGACGCGGGCGCCGTCGAGGAGTTCATCGCCATCGACGGCGCCAATCCCGCGCTCAACCCCCGCGTCAAGGTCGGCCTGGCCGCCCCCATCATGCAGGCGTGGCACGACGCGCAACTGGAATCGGACCAGGCGCTTCGGGACTTCCCCGTGATCGCCGACTTCGCGCGACGGTATGGTATCGGCTGCGGCAGCCAGGTCACCCTGGTGCGCCAACCCGGCATGCTGATCGGCCTGGCGGTGCTGCGGCCGCAGGCGTTGGGCATGCCCAGCCGCAAGGACCGCCAGGCCTTCGAACGCCTGGGGCTACTGGTCCGCCAGGCGGTCCTGGCGCAGATGGCGCTGGAGGGACAGGCCGCGACGCTGATGTCCGCCGCCTTGGAGGCCGTGGACCTTGCCGCCTTCGTCTGTGAGGCCGGTGGCCGGGTCGGCGCCATGACGGCGGCGGCCGAGGCGCTGCTGTCCGGTGGACCCTTGCGCCTGACCAACGGTCGATTGAGCGCGACTTTGGCCGTCGAGGCGCGCGAATTGGAAGAGGCGATGGCCGCCGCCATGGCCGGTCGCGACATGCCGGACCGGCCCCTGCTGCGCACCGTGGCCCTGGGCCGGGCCGGGGCCGCCGCCGGGGTGCGCCTGGCCGACGTGATCGCCCTGCCGCGCCGCGACCACGCCTTCGGATTTCAGCCGGCGGCGCTGGTGGTCATCCGGGGGGCCGATCGCGACACCCCCGCTTTCGCGCGCATGCTGACCCAGGTTTTCGGCCTGACCCCGGCGGAGGCCGACATCGCCATCGCCCTGGCGGAAGGCCAGACGCGCGACATCATCGCCGAGCGGCGCGGCGCCACGGTGGAAACGGTGCGCGGGCAGATCAAGAGCGTGTTCTCCAAGCTGGATGTCCGCCGGGAACTGCAGCTGGCCGCCCGCCTGGGGCGCTTGCGATAATGCGATCATCCCCCGGCCGGGGGATGCGCCACCGTCGCCGATGCGGCTAACTGTCACAGGGCTGGCGGCTTGGCGGGGCGTGGTGATGCGGGGACGGGGTGGCGGTGGCGGCCGGACGCTGGGGACGCGGCTTTTTCGAATTGTGGTCCTGAGCGGCGGCCTTTTATCCAGCGCGCATGTGCACGCGCAGGTCATGGCATCGCCTGCCCCGGTCACGATGGGGCAGGAATTGGGCGGCAGTCTCGCGGACGACAGCGCCCGACTGGCCGACGGCGGCGTCTATGACTGCTACGCCCTCAACACCAAGCCCAGGGACCAGGTGACGGTCACCTTGCACGCCGCCGGGTTCGCCGGGCACCTGTGGCTGGCCCGGGGGGCCTTATGTTCCGCCGCCGCCATCCAGGCGGAGGGGCAGGCCGGTGCGGACGGCGCCGCCCTCACCTTCACGGCGGCGGGCGGCCGCTATCTCATCCTGGCGGGCAGCGCCACGGGTGACGCGCGCGGCGCCTACACCCTGACCATCGCCGGCCAGGCTGCCACCCAGGTGGCGAGTGCCGAGGACCCGGCCGATGCCGCCGCCGCCCGGCGGGCGCTCATGGACCAGCAGGTGACGCAATTCCGCGCGGATGAGGCGGCGGCCGCAGCGGCGCGGCAGGCGGCGGAAGAGGCCCGCCAGGCGGAATTGGCGGCCCGCCGCGCCGAGGAGGAGGCGGAGGACGACGACGATGACGGCCTCGCCCTCTTCGGCGCCCTGGTCGGGGCCGCAGCCAACGCCTATGCCGACGCCGCCGCCCAGCAGCGGGCGGAGTCGGCGCGCCTGTCGGCTCTTCAGGCGCAGGCCCACGCGGCGGAGGCCCGGCGGCGGGCCGATGCCCAGCGCGACGCGCAGCAGCAGGCCGCCCGCACGGCACAGCAGCAGCAGGCGGGCTATTCGGCGCTGGCCAGGCAGTTGGCCGAGGCTAACGCCTACCGTGAGCGCCAGATGGCCACCACGACGAACGAGGCGGAGCGCCAGCGCCTGGCCCAGCAGAACGCCCAGGCGTTGCAGGCCGCGCGTCAGATCGGCCGTGAAGCCGAGGTGCGGCAACAGACACAGGCCATGATGACCGGTCGCCCGCCGCAGGCGGAGGCGCCGGCCCAACCCCACGCGCCGATGGCCCCTGTGACACCCCTTCCGCCCACCCCGAAGCCCGGCCCCCAAGGACCCGCGCCCATGGTGGAATCGCGGCAGGCCCCGCCCACCCTGGTACCGCCGCAGCGGGTGGCCGATGCACGCCCGGCGCCCGAACCGGTCAAGCCGAAGGAGGTCGCGGCCGCCAAGCCGGACCCCAAACCCAGCGTTCCCGCCCAGCGGGCGCCCGCCCCGGCGATCGGCACCCTGACCAAGGACTGGTTCGGCTGGGTCGCCTACGGCTCCCACAACGGGGTGGAGTTCTACTGGCGGGCCAAGCTGGACGGCGGCAACGGCATCCGGGTGCAGTGGCGCTGCGTGAACACCACCTCGGTCCGCATGACGTGTGGCATCGGGGGCGGCAGCAGCGGCGACAAGGTCTACCGCTGCTATCACGGCGCTGGCGCCGAAAGCCCGGGCGGCGCCATCGGCGAATCGTCCGACGTCGGACCCGGCCGCGACTACGTCTTCATCGGGGACGCCAGCGTCTGCCGGGACAAGACAGCCACCTTCGTGGTGCCGGACACCGGCTTCGCCGCCGGTCCGGCGCTGTGACGGCGCGGACAGTCAAATCAACCGATTCAGTCAGGGGATGGGGTATGAAGATAAGGGCCTTGTGCATCCCGGTGGTGGCTGCGGCCATGGCGTTTGCCGGGCTGACCGCCTGCGCCGATTTCGATGATTACGATGTACCGGCCCCGGTGGTGGAGGCCCCGCCCACGATCCCCGTGGCGCCCGGTACCGCCTCCACCGGGACCGGTGCGCCAGCGGGCGCCTACAAGGCGGGACAGACCCTCCAGGATTGCCCGGACTGCCCGGTGATGGTGGTGCTGCCGGCCGGCGGCTTCACCATGGGTTCCCCCGCCACGGAGGATGGACGGACCGCCGACGAGGGGCCGGCCCATCGCGTCGGTTTCGCGCGGCCCTTTGCCATGGCGCGGGACGAGGTCACCTTCGACCAATACCTGCCCTGCGTGAAGGAGGGGGCCTGCACCGGCAGCAAGGGCGACATGGGGTGGGGCATGGGCCTCCGGCCCGTCATCAACGTCAGCTTCTATGAGGCGCAGCGCTATGTGCTGTGGTTGTCGCGCAAGACCGGCCACGCCTATTTTCTGCCGTCGGAAGCGGAATGGGAATACGCCGCCCGCGCCGGGACGCAGACGCCTTGGAACACCGGTGATGCCATATTGACCGACGACGCCAACATCCTGAACCAGTTCCAGAAGACGGTGCCGGTGGGCAGCTACCCGCCCAACGCCTTCGGCCTTCATGACATGCACGGCAATGTCGGCGAGTGGGTGCAGGATTGCATGGACGCCGGCTACCTAGGCGTGCCCGCCAATGGTGGCGCCAACCTGTCAGGCGACTGCGTCAACCGGCGCCTCGTCCGCGGCGGCTCTTTCGCAGTCGAGCCGCGTCTCGCCCGTTCCGCCAAGCGGATGGTGGCGCCATCGATGGGGTATGCCCCGACCATCGGCTTTCGCGTGACCCGCGCGCTGGACTGAAGGAGGAACCCCCCGGTGGCTTGTCGGTTGACGCTGGCCTCAGCTGAGGAGACGGTTCCATGCGCACCTTCACCCCCGTCGAGATTTTGGAAGGCGCCGTCCGGCGCGCCATCACCAGCGGTGGATGAGGCGGCAAACTGCCTCATCCACCGCTGGCCGGAAGGCAGCCTGAACGACCCCGCGCGCCAGGCCGCCACCGCCGCCTGTCTGGCGGCGGTGGATGGATCCGGCGACACCGATGCCGCGCGGCAGGCCTTCGTCACCGTTGCGGAGGCGGCGCCGATCTTGGCGGCCCGCCGGGTCGACGGGCCGATGGCCTCCTGAGGCGCGCCTGTCCGGTATGAAAAAGCCCGCCGCAGGGACGCTGCGGCGGGCTTGGATGTTACGACGGCTTTGTGTAAAGCGCCCGCCCGCTCAGCTGCAGCCGGTGGTGCTGCCGCAGGTGTCGCACTTCAGGCAGGTGCCGTTGCGCACCAGGGTCATGTTCTGGCACTCGGGGCAGGGATCGCCTTCATAGCCCTTGGCGCGGGCTTCCTTGACGCGTTCCCAGCGGGCGTCGCCGCCGCCGGAAACGGCGCCGCCGTAGCTGGTGCCGGTCACCACCTTTTCCGCGCGGGTCATGGTGGAGTAGGCCTGGGGCGCGCCGTGGGTGCCGGTGGCCACGTGGGTTTCCACGCTGGTGGTGGTGGCCGTCTGGAAGGCGGCGACGGCGCGGCCGGCCTGGCCGCCGGGCAGGACCCGCAGGTTGGGCAGGTTGTTGCGGACATAGCCGGTGGAGGTGATGCGCGCCACGGCGTTCATCGTCTGCTCCGCCACCTCGGCCGCGTGCGGCGGCAGATCGCTTTCCTTCACGCCGCCGCCCATGGTGTCGGGCAGGATGTCCTCCGGCGTGGCGTGGGCCAGGTCGGTGCGCGACAGGTAGCTGATGGCCAGCTCGCGGAACACATAGTCCAGGATGGAGGTCGCCATCTTGATGGCGTCGTTGCCCTGCACCATGCCGGCGGGCTCGAAACGGGTGAAGGTGAAGGCCTCCACATACTCCTCCAGCGGCACGCCGTACTGCAGGCCCAGGCTGACGGCGATGGCGAAGTTGTTCATCAGCGAGCGGAAGGCGGCGCCCTCCTTGTGCATGTCGATGAAGATTTCGCCCAGCTTGCCGTCCTCGTACTCGCCGGTGCGCAGGTAGACCTTGTGGCCGCCGACGTTGGCCTTCTGGGTGTAGCCCTTGCGGCGGTGGGGCAGGCGGTCGCGCTGGGCGCGCACCACCTTCTCCACCACCTTTTCCACGATGCGCTCCGTCACCACCTCCACGCGGACGGCGGCGGGCGCTTCCAGCACCTTGTCCAGCGTGGTCTCGGCGATGACGTCGTCGTCATCGTCCTCCAGCACCTGGGCGTTCAGCGGCTGGGACAGCTTGCTGCCGTCGCGGTAGAGCGCGTTGGCCTTCAGGCCCAGGCTCCACGACAGCATATAGGCGTCCTTGCACGCCTCCACCGTGGCATGGTTGGGCATGTTGATGGTCTTGGAGATGGCGCCAGAGATGAAGGGCTGGGACGCCGCCATCATGCGGATGTGGCTTTCCGCCGACAGGTAACGGGTGCCGATCTTGCCGCAGGGGCTGGCGCAATCGAACACCGGCAGATGCTCAGCCTTCAGGCCCGGCGCGCCCTCCAGGGTCATGGCGCCGCAGCAGTGGACGTTGGCGGCCTCGATCTCGGCCTTGGTGAATCCCAGGTGGGCCAGCAGGTCGAAGCCGAATTCCTCCAGCTTGTGCGCCGGCACGCCCAGGGCCCCGGTCAGGAAATCGGCGCCCAGCGTCCATTTGTTGAAGGCGAACTTGATGTCGAAGGCGTTGGCCAGGCCGGCTTCCAGCTTCTCCAGCTGTTCGGGCCCGAAGCCCTTGGCGGCCAGCCGCTCATGGTTCACCCCCGGCGCGCCCTTCAGCGTGCCGTGGCCCACGGCGTACCGCTCGATGCGGGCCACGTCCGTGGCGGAATAGCCCAGGCGGGCCAGCGCCTCCGGCACCACGCGGTTGATGATCTTGAAATAGCCGCCGCCGGCCAGCTTCTTGAACTTCACCAGGGCGAAGTCCGGCTCGATGCCGGTGGTGTCGCAGTCCATGACCAGGCCGATGGTGCCGGTGGGGGCGACCACGGTGGCCTGGGCGTTGCGGTAGCCGTGCTTCTGGCCCAGCTCCAGCGCCTCATCCCAGGCGCGGCGGGCGGCCACGATCAGGCGCTGGTCGGGGCAATCCTGGGCATCCAGCGGGACGGGCGTGACCGACAGGCCCTCGTACCCTTCGCCGGCGCCGTAAGCCGCGCGGCGGTGGTTGCGGATGACGCGCAGCATGGCGGTGGCGTTGGGGGCATAGCCGGGGAAGGTGCCCAGCTCGCCCGCCATCTCCGCGGAGGTGGCGTAGGCGACACCGGTCATCTGCGCGCTGATGGCGCCGCAGATGGCCCGGCCCTCGGCGCTGTCATAGGGGATGCCCGCGGCCATCAGCAGGCCGCCGAGATTGGCGAAGCCCAGGCCCAGGGTGCGGTACTCATACGACAGGCGCGCGATCTCCTTGGACGGGAACTGCGCCATCAGGACGGAGATTTCCAGCGCGATGGTCCACAGCCGGCAGGCGTGGGCGAAGGCGTCGGTGTCGAACGAGCCGTCGGCCCGGCGGAATTCCATCAGGTTCAGGGACGCCAGGTTGCAGGCGGTGTCGTCCAGGAACATGTATTCCGAGCAGGGGTTGGACGCGTTGATGCGGCCGGACTCGGGGCAGGTGTGCCAGTCGTTGATGGTGGTGTCGTACTGCACGCCGGGATCGGCCGACTGCCAGGCGGCGTGGCCGATCTTGTCCCACAGGTCGCGGGCCTTCAGCGTCTTGGCCACCTTGCCGTCGGTGCGGCGGATCAGGTGCCAGTCGGCATCCTCCCGCACCGCGCGGATGAAGCTGTCGGGCACGCGGACGGAGTTGTTGGAGTTCTGGCCGGAAACGGTCAGGTAGGCGCTGGAATCCCAGTCCGTGTCATAGGTCTGGAACTCCATCTCCGTATAGCCCTGGCCGGCGAACTGGATGACCCGCTGGATGTAGTTTTCCGGGATCATGACCTTGCGGGCGTCGATGATGGCCCGCTTCAGCGCCTTGTTCTTCGTCGGGTCCAGGCGGTCGGCGTCGGGGCCCATGCCTTCGGTCGCCGCCGCCATGATGGCGTTCAGGTGCTTGTTGGCCAGCTTGGAACCGGCCACCAGGGCGCAGACCTTCTGTTCCTCAACCACCTTCCAGTCGATGTAGGCCTCGATGTCCGGATGGTCCAGGTCCACCGTCACCATCTTGGCGGCGCGGCGTGTGGTACCGCCGGACTTGATGGCGCCGGCGGCGCGGTCGCCGATCTTCAGGAAGCTCATCAGGCCGGAGGACTTGCCGCCGCCGGCCAGCCGCTCGCCATCGCCGCGCAGGCGGGAGAAGTTGGAACCGGTGCCGGAGCCGTACTTGAACAGACGGGCCTCGCGCACCCACAGGTCCATAATCCCGCCCTCGTTCACCAGGTCGTCGGCGACGGACTGGATGAAGCAGGCGTGCGGCTGCGGATGTTCATAGGCACTCTGGCTGGCCACCAGCTCGCCGGTCTTGAAGTCGACATAGTGATGGCCCTGGGCCGGGCCGTCGATGCCATAGGCCCAGTGCAGGCCGGTGTTGAACCACTGCGGGCTGTTGGGCGCCGCCATCTGGCGGGCCAGCATGTGGCGCATCTCGTCAAAGTAGGCGCTGGCGTCGGCCTCACCGTCGAAATAGCCGCCCTTCCAACCCCAATAGGCCCAGGTGCCGGCCAGGCGGTCGAACACCTGCCGGGCGGAGGTCTCGCCACCCACCCGCGCCTTTTCCGGCACGTCGGCCAGCGCGTCGCTGTCGGCCACCTGGCGCCACAGGAAGGAGGGGACGTCGTTCTCCTCCACCTTCTTCAGGCGGGCGGGCACGCCGGCGCGGCGGAAATACTTCTGGGCCAGGATGTCGCAGGCCACCTGGCTCCAGTCCGCCGGAACCTGGATGTCCTTGGCCTGGAACACGATGGAGCCATCGGGATTACGGATCTCGCTGGTGGCCGTTCGGAAGGCGATGCCCTCGTAAGCGTCCTGCCCCTCGACCGTGAATCGTCTTTCGATGCGCATGGTGCCCCGACCCTCGAGTTTCCTGGTT
>NZ_BACU01000230.1 GCF_000333275.1 Azospirillum sp. B4
GTGGATGGCGTCCTGCGGCGTGCGGATGCGCACCTCGGTCCCGTTGACCAGGATTTGCCCCTCATCGGCCTGGTAGAAGCCGTAGAGGATGCTCATCAGCGTGGACTTGCCGGCGCCGTTCTCCCCCACCAGGCCATGAATGGACCCGGCGCGGATGCGCAACGAGACCGCCTTGTTGGCGTGGACGGGGCCGAAGCGCTTGTCGATACCCACCAGTTCCACGGCCCAGGGGCCCGGCTGCGTCGGCGGGGGGGAGGGGGGGGGAACGGTGTGCGACACGGGGGGCGGCGATCTCTGGTGACGGTCCCATGCGGGGCCTGGGGCGGGGGAGGGGCGGCCTGGGGGTGGGGTCAGTACTTGCAGCCGTTGGTTTCGTCGTAATTGGCGACCTTGCGGGTGCCGGCCTGGATCTCGGCCGAGGCCGCGTCCAGCCTGGCCTTCATCTCCGGCGTCACCAGCTTGGCGTTGTACTCGTCCAGCGCCCAGCCGACACCGTCCTCTTTCAGGCCCAGGGTGCGCACGCCCGCCTGCCAGGTGCCGCCCTGCGCCGCCTTGATGGCGTTGTAGGCGGCCACGTCCACCCGTTTGACCATGGAGGTCAGGACGGAGCCGGGGAACAGGTGATTCTGGTTGCTGTCGACGCCGATGGACAGCTTGCCGGCATCCTTGGCGGCCTGCAGCACGCCCATGCCGCTCTGCCCGGCGGCGGCGAACACGACGTCCACGCCCCGGTCGAACTGGCTTTTCGCCAGCTCCCCGCCGCGGGTGGGGTCGGACCAGGCCGCCGGCGTGGTGCCCACCATGTTGGCGATGATGCGGTCATCCGGCGCCACGGCCTTCACCCCCTGCTCATACCCGCATTCGAATCGGCGGATCAGGGGAATGTCCATGCCGCCGACGAAGCCCACGGTGGCGGTCTTGCTGCTCAGGGCCGCCAGCATGCCCACCAGGTAGGACCCCTCCTGCTCCGAAAACAGGATGGACTGGACGTTGGGAAGGTTCACCACGCCGTCGATCAGGGTGAATTTGATCTCCGGGAACTCCTTGGCGACCTTGGCCACCGCCGGCGCCTGGCTGAAGCCCACGGCCAGGATGATGTCGGCGCCATGCTCCGCCAGGCGGCGCAGGTATTGCTCCCGCTGGACGTCGTTGCTGATCTCCAGCGCCTTGTAAGTGACGCCCGTTTCGCGGCGGAAGCGCTCGATTCCGGTCAGAACGCCTTCGTTGAAGGACTTGTCGTACTTGCCGCCATAGTCGAAGACCACGCCCGGAAAGAAGGCCGCCTGCGCCCCCAGGGCGGGGACCGACAGCGCGCAACTCAACAGGGCGGCCGCCGCCAGCGCCGCGCGGATCGCTTTACTCATTAAGGGTCCCTGCCTCCGTGCGGCATTCTCTTGGACGGTGGCGATCGGATGGCCGCACCGCCTGCTCCTCCGAACCTAGTCCATTTCCCAAGGTTCCGGCAAGCCGGGGGCAAGGGGGCGGGGCAAAGGGGGAGCGCTTGGAATGGCACCGTCGCCGATCCTGACCAAATGGTCAAGGTTGGGCGCGATGGGCGCCCATCGCCATGTACGGTTGCAGCCGTATTCGCCGTCCGGTGGCGGCGGCATGCGACACTTTCATTAAAGGGCGGGATCCAACGGATTTCCTGGTTGAAACGGGGGGCGGCTGGCGGGCACTCTGCCGCGCAATTCCGACAGCCCGCGCCCGAGACGACGCCCCATGAGCCGGTTCAGCCCGATTCCCGACGCCACCCGCCGTGCCCTGCTGAAGACCTTCGGGGCGGGGGCCGCCACGGCCTTCCTGTTGCCGTCGTCCGCAGGCTCCGCCCTGGCGCAGGCCGCCTTTTCCAACGACCCCTTCTCGCTGGGCGTGGCCTCGGGCGATCCCTCGCCCGACGGCTTCGTGCTGTGGACCCGGCTGGCGCCCGACCCGCTGGCCTTCGGTTACGGCATGCCCAAGCGCCCGGTGGAGGTGGATTGGGAAGTGGCGACGGACGAACGTATGCGCAACATCGTCCACCAGGGCACCGAGGTGGCGCGGCCGGAGCTGGGCCACGCCGTCCATGCCGAGATCGGCGGCCTGGAACCGGGGCGCGACTACTACTACCGCTTCACCGTGGGGGCGGAGCGCAGCATGGTGGGCCGCGCCCGCACCGCCCCGGCCCTGGGCGCCAAGGTGGACCGGGTGCGCCTGGGCGTGGTGGGCTGCCAGAATTATGAGGACGGCTACTACACCGCCTTCCGGCACCTGGCGGAGGAACGGCCCGACTTCGTCTTCCACTACGGCGACTACATCTACGAGAACCGGGTGCGCGCGCATGAGACCAGCCGTTACTACGGCGGCCTGGCCCAGCCCACGGCGCGCCACCACATCGGTGATGAGCCCTACTCCCTGGACGAGTACCGTCGCCGCTACGCCCAGTACACGCTGGACCTGGACCTGCAGCTGGCCCGCGCCGCCTGCCCCTGGCTGGTGACCTGGGACGACCACGAGGTCGACAACAACTGGACGGGCAGCACCGACGGCGCCGGTATCGCCCCGCCGGAATATTTCCTGCTGCGCCGCATGGCCGCCGCCCAGGCCTATTACGAGCACATGCCGCTGCGCCGCGCTTCCTGGCCCAAGGGGGCGGACATGCAGATCTACCGCCGCGCCGCCTTCGGCAACCTGATCGACCTGCACCTGCTGGATACCCGCCAGTTCCGCACCGACCAGCCCTGCGGCGATGGCTTCAAGCCGGCCTGCGAGGGGCAGGACGATGACGACGCCCAAGTGCTGGGGGAGGAGCAGGAGCGCTGGCTGTTCGACGGGCTGGATCGTGGCCGCGCCCGCTGGAACATCATCGGCCAGCAGGTGATGATGATGACCATGAACCGTGAGCCCTGGCACGGCCCCATCTTCAACATGGACAGCTGGGAAGGCTATCACCAGCCGCGCCAGCGCCTGCTGCGCCACCTCAATGACCGCCGGCTGAACAACGTGGTGGTGCTGACGGGCGATGAGCACCAGAACTTCGTGGGCGACCTGAAGACCGACTTCCACAGCGACAAGGCGCCCGTCATCGCCACCGAGTTCGTCGGCACCTCCATCAGCTCCGGCGGCGACGGGGCGGACAAGCGCCCCCGCCATGAGGAGGTCATGCGCGGCAACCCGCACATCCGCTTCATGAACGACCAGCGCGGCTATCTGCTGTGCGACATCGGGCATGACAAGCTGACGGCCAACTTCCGCGTCATGGACCACGTCACCACCCCCGGCGGCGCCATCAGCACCCGCGCCAGCTTCGTCGTGGAGCCCGGCAAGCCAGGGGCGAAGCCGGCCTGACCGGGGCCGCGCTACGCCGCCTCCACCCTCAGCGCCGTGCCGTCCACCCCCACCACGCGGACGGGGGCGCCTGCCGGCAGGCCGTCGGGGCCGTGGACGATCCAGGCGCCGTCGTCCAGGCGGGCGCGGCCCTGGCCGTTGGCGATGGCGGTCTCCAGGGTCAGGACGCGGCCCAGGTACTGGCTGGTCCGTTCGTTCAGGGGCGGGCCGGCGGGTGCCACCTCATTGAGGGCGGTGCGGCCCAGCCAGCGGCGGGTGGCCAACAGCAGGACAGCGGCCAGCACGGCGAACAGCACCGCCTGGCCCACCAGGGTGAAGGTCGGGATGAGGAACAGCACCGATCCCACCAGCACCGCCGCCACCCCCAGCCACAGCAAGCCGAAGCCGGGGGTGACCATTTCCACCAGCGCCAGGGCGACGCCGGCCGCCCACCAGTGCCAGGCGTGGGGTGTCCATGTGCCGAACTCAGGCATGCGCGTCCTCCCTCAGCTGCCGGGCGTGGTCCAGGGACCGGGCGGCGGTGCCGGCGGATCGGGGCGGCGGGGGGCCGGGCGGGGCGGGGTGCCCGCCGGCAGGCCGGCGAAGCTGTCCTTGGCCAGTTCGGCGATGCCGCCCAGGGCGCCCAGGATGCCGGTCGATTCCATGGGCATGAACAGGATCTTCTGGTTGGGCGACGCGGCGAAGCTCTTCAGCGCATCGACATAGCGTTGGGCGATGAAGTAGTTGACCGCCTGCACGCTGCCGCCGGCGATCGCCTCCGACACCACGCGGGTGGCGGTGGCCTCCGCCTCCGCCAGGCGCACGCGGGCCTCCGCCTCGCGGAAGGCCGCCTCCTTCTTGCCTTCGGCCTGCAGGATGGCGGACTGCTTCTCGCCCTCCGCGCGCAGGATGGCGGACTGGCGCTGGCCCTCCGCCTCCAGGATCAGGGCGCGGCGTTCCCGTTCCGCCTTCATCTGCCGGGCCATGCTGTCCACCAGGTCGCGCGGCGGCTGGATGTCGCGGATTTCCACGCGGGTGATCTTCACGCCCCAGGGGTGGGTGGCGGCGTCCACCACGGTCAGCAGGCGCGCGTTGATGGCGTCGCGCTGGGACAGCAGCTCATCCAGGTCCATGGAGCCCATGACCGTGCGCAGGTTGGTCATGGTCAGGTTCAGGACGGCGCGGTCCAGGTTGCGCACCTCGTAACTGGCCTTGGCGGCGTCCAGCACCTGGAAGAACAGCACGCCGTCCACCGTCACCATGGCGTTGTCCCTGGTGATGATCTCCTGGGACGGCACGTCCAGCACCACCTCCTGCATGGTCTGCCGGGCGCCGATGCGGTCGAAGAAGGGGACGATGATGGCCAGGCCGGGCTTCAGGGTGCGGGTGTAGCGCCCGAACCGCTCCACCGTGTATTCCATGCCCTGGGGCACGGTCTTGATGCCGCTGTAGACGAGAACGATGGCGAAAGCCAGGACGGCCAAGGCGAACACGCCGAAAGGCGACAAGGCGTCTCTCCCGCTTGGTGGCGCGGGGGAACCGACGCGCCGGCCCCCCTTTGCCGCGCATCATGCCATAAGGCGGGTGCCGCCGCCTGGGATTTATCCCGAGGGTTGCGCCCCTATGCCCGCACCCCTACCCCTGCACCAACGCCATCCAGCGCGTCTTGGCGGTGGCGTAGGTGGCGTCGCCTAGCACGCAATCCAGTTGCGGCAGGCGGGTGATCAGGGGCTGGTTGGGCACGTCGCCCGCCATCCAATCCCGGCCGAGCTGCCGGATCAGGGCGACCTGCCCCGGTTCCACCGCGTCCGCCGGCAGGGCGGCCACCTGGGCGAACCGGCCGTTGGCCAGGCCTGGCGGTGCCGTCCAGACCCCGTTCCGCAACACCGGCTGGACGGAAACGTTCAGGCGCACCAGCCCGCCCAGGGCGGCTGGGTCGGCGCCCGCCAGGCGCTGGGCCATGATGTGGGCCTCCAGGCTGGCGGTGTCGGGCGGGTCGTCCAGGGTGGTCTGGGCCAACAACGACAGATCGCCCAGGGCGCCGCGCATCCCCACTGGTTCCGCCAGATCGGCGGGCGGCTGGCTGGTGTTGGTCACCGGCGCGTGACGGGTGGTGCCGCTGCCCAGGCTCAGTATCTGTAGGCCGGTGGCACCGCCCGGCTGGGCCAGCGCCTCCATCACCGCCAGCATCACTGGGTTGTTGCAGCCGGTCAGCCCGCCGTCCCAGTACAGGCGCCCCTCGCACCGGGCGGGTTCATCGAAAAAGGTCACGGGCGCGGTGCTGCTGGCGCTGATGACCTCCGCCAGCGGGGCTGTGGCGGCCTGCGGTTCCGTCACCGCCGTCGCCATGCCGGCATAGCTGCGGAAGATCACGGCCCGCCGCTGGGCATAATCGAACGCTGGGATGAACACCTTGACCGGCGTGCCGCCGCGCCGCGCCGGGGGCAGGGGCAGGCGGGCCATGGGGCGGGCGGACAGGGCCAGGGGGCGGATCTGGCCGTTTACGGTGGCCGGGATGGGCGGCACCAGGCTTGGGTCGTCCAGCAGGGCGATCAGACCGGCCAGTTTGCCCCGGGTGCTGTATTGAGCCCCTAAGCCCAGGCCGGCGATGACCTGGTCCAGCGTCATCGCCGTCACCAAGATCGTTCCCGGCAGCACCCAGACCCTGGATGAAGTGAAGCCCAAGCTGGTGGAACAGGTGAAGGCCGAGCGCGCCACCGACCAGTTGTACGACCTGTCCAACAAGCTGGACGACGCCATCTCCGGCGGCGCCTCGCTGGAGGAGGCGGCCAAGAAGGGGACGCGACGGTGGTCAAGTCGCGCCGA
>NZ_BACU01000228.1 GCF_000333275.1 Azospirillum sp. B4
ACGACCGACTATTCCCTGAAGGCGCACTGGACCCCGACGTCGAACCTGGAGGTTACGGCGGACGGCCAATACATCCGGTCGGACACCAGCCAGAGCAATTTCATCGTCCTCACCAACGGCCCGGCAACCGTCTTTCAGCAGAATGTCTCCGGGGACGTGGCATCATTCTCCACCATCCCGGCCAGTCAGACGACCAATGCCGCCCTTTACTCCAACAATGGCTTCCTCGACGATTTCTCCAAATCCGTTGGCGAGGAGAAAAGTGGCCGGCTTGATATCAAGTACAGTTTCGACACGGGTGTCCTGAAATCACTGCGCGCCGGGTTCCGGTATACGGACAGGACGAATTCGACGCGGGACACCGGTTATCGCTATTCAAGCATCAACGGCCGGGGTGGGCTTGAGAATTACGACCTGAGCAATATCTTCCGTGGTGACGCGAATGTGTTTGGCAGCGTGGTCACCTTCCCGCTGGAAACCATCGGCAACTACGCCAACACCCTGTCCGCGTTCGGGCTCAGTGGCGCGCCGCCCTTCCTACCCAGCGGCAGCAACGCCCAGAGCCAACAGACCTATGCGGGCTACGGGGCCGCGTATTTCGACGCCAGCCCCTGGTCGATTCCCTTGGACGGCAATATCGGTGTGCGCATCGTCAAGACCGACCTGGGCGTATCGGGATATTACCAGCAGGTGCCGCAAATCGCGCAGCCGGACGGATCGACGGCGACCGGCGATCCCCAATACGCCGCCATCGCATTCCAGGATTCCTATACCAAGCTGCTGTCCAGCCTGAACCTGCGCTATCACCTGACCGATGCCTTGCAACTGCGTTTGGCGGCATCGACCAACCTGTCGGCCCCGACTTTCTCCCAGTTAAATCCCAGCCTGACGCTGACCGAGCCGGGGCCGTCGCAACATGCCGAGATCCATACCGCGACGGGTGGCAACCCCTTGCTCAAGCCAATGACGTCCCGCAACCTCGACGCTTCGCTGGAATGGTATTTCTCCGACCATGAGTATGTCTCGGTCGCGGGCTTCTATAAAAAGGTCAACGGATACATTCAAACCGCGATCACACCGCGCGACATCACGTTCCCGGATGGAAAGACATACACCTACCAAGTCACGTCCTACACCAACGCGGCGGATGCCGAAGTGAAGGGGGCGGAGTTCTCGTTCCAGCAGTTCTTCGATTTCCTGCCGGATCCGTTTGACGGCCTGGGACTCCAGGCGAACTTCACCTATGTCGACTCGCAGGCGCCCAGTCCCGCGACATCGGGCCCCGTTACCAGCGTGCCGCTGGAGCTACTGTCAAGGTACAGCTACAACCTCGTTGGTATTTATGAGAAGGGCCCGCTGTCGCTTCGGCTCGCTTATAACTGGCGCAGCAAGTTTGTCGAAACGACGGCGGGCGTCGGCACCGGTAACCTTCCCATCTTTGACCAACCATATGGTCAGCTTGATGGCTCCTTGACCTATCAGGCAACCGAGCATGTCTCGTTTGGGATTGACGCGCGCAACATCAACAATGCGCTCAAGCTCTCATATTTCGGAATTACGACGCGTCCACGAACCGCGACGATCTCCGATCGTCGTCTAAGTTTCACGGCGCGTGTCACGTACTGATCGGACTACCGGAGAAGGGCGGCCCAGGTTGGTTCAACCGGAACCGACCTGGTCTATCCCGGGCATGGGTTCACTCCTGTCACAGGCGCCTGGGGTCGATGTCCGCACACTGGCTGATAAATTGGCTGATCAGCGGCCGGACCTGGTCATGCCAGATGGCGCCGTGGAAGAGATCGAAGTGACCGGCGCCGTCGATCAGGCGATGGGCCCGCTTGTGTTCGGGAATGCCGGTGCACAGGTCATGGGCCGCGCGGCACTGGCCGGGGCCGGCGATGTCGTCCTTGCCGCCTTCGACCGTCAACAGGGCGGTATCCTGGATCAATGCCGTGTCAACCGGCAGGCCGAACCAGGTCATCGTGCCCTCCGGCAAGGCGTTGCCGTGGTAAACGGTGGTGATGACATCCAGGAAGAATTCCGCCGGCACGTTGATGAGCGACCCCAGGCTGGCCAGGAAGGGATGACCCGCCGGATCCAGCCCATCGTCATGCAGGGTCTTCGCGATGACGTCGCAGCCCGTTGCCAGATGGCGGTTCACATAGGACCACAACACCTTCTCCTGTGTCGCCTTGGCATAGACGGGGCGTCCCACGCCGGGGTGGCCGGGACCCACCTCGGTTATGGCGTGCGCGCGAAACCAGTCTAGGGCATGGCCCGTGGCGAAGCGGTCGCCTGCGGTGGGATTGATCCGGGGATCGATCTTGCCGCCGATGAGGATGAGGCTGCGGGGGGTGGGCAGCGTGCGGCTGGACGCCAACAGGGCGGTGGCGGCGAGCGCCGGGAGCGCGGACTGGCACAGGCCGACCACGTTGACGCCCTCGCCCAGGTCTTGGATGGATTCAAGGACCTGCGACAGGCAGTCCGCGAGGCCGAAGCCGCCGCACGCGTTGGGCACGTCCGCGGCATCGCGCCATTCCAGGAGATGCAGGTCGGTCACTGCCGCCAGGTCCGCGACCATGTCATACATCAGGCGGGGGTTCACGCCTGACAAGGGGGCGACCAGCAAGGTGCGGGGCCGGTCGACCTGGGCCCGGTCGCCGGCGGCGGGAAAGCGCACCAGGCGTTCGAAGGCGCCGTCCTTTAAAATTTCCTCCGCGAAGCAGGCCCGGGGGGGACGGTCGCTTAGCGGCAAAGGCAATGGTCCCGGCATGCTCTCCTCCCTGAGGAAACGAGGGCCGGCAACGCCGATGTCGGTCGCTTCAATGGATGGGCGACCGGGGCGGCGGTCGGATTGCTGGCTATCATAGCTCAAAGGCTGGATCCTGGCATTGAGCTGGCACAAGGAAAGGCCATGAGGCGTGCCGATCAGAATTGGTATAACTAAAGAGTTATCGGCGGACGTTGTCAGTCAAATCAACACCATATGGAATATTTGAAAATAAATATCAAAATCATGGGCGGGAGTGGTTGAGGAGGATCAACGCTGGTTGGCGTCGAATACATCAAAGTTCGATTGCCCGCCCCCGGCGGGTCCAGCGAATGGAGATGATGATGCCCGACACCGAAATCGACGTGAAGAAGGTCCCGGCCGTCCGCGAGCCGGTCACCGACCTGTGGCATTCTTTCCGTGGGGAAATCGACCGCCTGTTTGAACGCTTCGATGGGGGGTTCAAGCTGCCGTCCGTGGCACGGATATTCGATCTGACGCCGACCGTCCAGACGGCCTTCAGCTTCACCGTGCCGGCGGTCGATGTGAGCGAGGATGACAAGGCCTACAAGATCACGGCCGAGCTGCCCGGTCTGGATGAGAAGCACATCGAGGTCTCCCTCTTCGGCGACCGGTTGGTCCTGAAGGGCGAGAAGCGGCAGGAACGGAAGGAGCAGGACGCGGACCACTTCCTGTCGGAACGGTCCTACGGCTCCTTCCAGCGCACCTTCCGGCTGCCTGACGGCGTCGATGCGGAGAACATCGGCGCCACCATGACCAAGGGTGTGCTGGAGATCGTGCTGCCGAAGAACGCGGAAACGCAGAAGCAGCAGAAGAAGATCGAGATCAAAGCGGCGTGATGCCAGCGCCGGTCCCGACGGCGGCGGGCTTACATCCTGCCGCCGTCGCGGGCCGGCGTCACCCCATGGGACGTCGGCGCGGTGGCCTCATCCTTGGCGCACGTACGATCCCGGTGCCGGCGTGGCGGGATGGGCGCCGGCGGCCATGGCCGGAGGCGGAACCTCCGCACCGGTCCCTGACTCACGCAGCCATGTCTCCCATGCCGGCCACCAGGAACCGTCATGGTGCGGGGCGACGCCGGCCCAGGTGTCGGGATCGATGTAACGTTGGTCCGGGTGCCGGGCTAGGATTTGATAGCCGCCGCGTTCCTCGCCGGGTGGATTGACGATGCCGACGTTGTGCCCGCCGGACACCAGGGCGAAGGTGACGGCGGTGTCGCTGAACAGGTTGATCTTATAGACGGAGCGCCAGGGGGCGACATGATCCCGAACCGTTCCCAGCGCGAAGATGGGCACCTTGACGTCACGCAGCGCGATCACGCGGCCCTCCACCGCGAAACGCCCGGCTGAGAGGCGGTTTTCCAGGAACAGGCTGCGCAGATACTCGCCGTGCATGCGCGCCGGCATGCGGGTGGTGTCGGCGTTCCAGGCCATCAGGTCCGTCATGGGCTCCCGCTCACCCAGCAGATAATCGCGGATAAGCCGGGACCAGATCAGATCGTTGGGGCGCAGCAACTGGAAGGCGGCCGACATCTGGGGACCGCTGAGATAACCTTGTTTCCACATCAGATCGTCCAGCAGGCTAACCTGCCGTTCGTCCAGGAAAAGCATCAGCTCGCCCGCCTCGGCGAAATCGGTCTGCGCCGCCAGCAGGGTCAGGCTGGCCAGGCGGTCATCGCCGTCGCGGGCCATGGTGGCGGCGGCGATGGACAGGATGGTGCCGCCCAGGCAATAGCCACAGGCGTGGATGCGCCGGCCAGGCACCGCCGCGCTAACCGCGTCCAGCGCCGCCATGACGCCCTGCTGGCGATAGTCATCCAGGCTCAGGTCGCGGTCGCCGGCATCGGGATTCTTCCATGACACCATGAAGACGGTGTGCCCGCGCCCGACCAGCCAACGGACCAGCGAATTCTCCGGCCGGAGGTCCAGGATATAGTACTTCATGATCCAGGCGGGGACGATCAGGATGGGTTCGGCCGCCACCGTCGCCGTCGTCGGTGCGTATTGGATCACTTCCATCAGGCGGTTGCGGTAAATGATCCTGCCGGGTGTCACCGCCACGTCCCGGCCCACCTGGAAGTCCTCCGTGCCGACCGGAGGGGCGTTCTTCATCAGCCGGCCGGCGTCCTCCATCCAGTTCAGGAATCCCCGTACCAGGTTCATGCCGCTTTCTTGCACAGTCCGGTGCAGAATGACGGGGTTGAACCAGGGGATGTTGGTTGGGGACAGGATGTCCGCCCACTGGCTGAACAGGAAGGCCAGTTCATCCTCATGCTGCCGCGCCACGCCCGGCACGCGATGCGCGCTGTCCAGCAGCAGCTGTTCGCCCAGCAGATAAGCCTGGGCCACCGCCGCCTGCGGCCACTCGCTCCACACCGGATCGGTGAAACGATGATCGCCGGGGCGGGGCGTGATCAGGGGCGCCGGCCGCCCGCCGGCGGCGGCGTCCGCCAGCCAGACGGCGAAGCGCCCGGCCGCGTCCGCCGCCGCCAGGGTCCAGCCCAGGCGCCGGCCCGGACTGGCCGAGAGGTGTATCAGCCAATCCGTCCACGCCTCCGCGATGACGGAGGGGGACAGGCCCTGGGTCAACTGGGCGCTCGCCGCCCGCAGGGCACGGTCCAGGGCGCGGAAGTCGGGATC
>NZ_BACU01000227.1 GCF_000333275.1 Azospirillum sp. B4
CGCCCAGGGTGGCGAACTCCGGGCTGAGCCGGCACAGTTCCTCCACCAGCGGTTCCACCTCCGCCGCGGCACCCGCGCGGGCGGCGTCTATGCGGAAGGCGCCCAGAACGAAGCGGGCTACGCTTTCCCAATCGTACTGCGCGGCGCGGGCGGCCGGGTCCAGGAAGATGAAGCGCAGGATGTTGCGCCGCTCCGGCGGCAGCGCGCCATAGTCCATCAGCATCACGGTCGCCGCCCGGTTCCAGGCCAGCACGTCCCACATGGCCGTGCGGATCACGGCGGGGCTGGGGTCCAGCGCGTCGAGCACCCGTTGCAGGCGGGGGGTGATGCTGTCGTTCCGGCGATAGCGCGCCTCCGGCGGGCGGCCCAGCCCCAGCAGGAACAGATGCTCCCGCTCCATCTCCGTCAGCATCAGGGCGCGGGCGATGCGGTCCAACACGTCGGCGGAAGGGGCGCCGCCGCGGCCCTGTTCCAGCCAAGTGTACCAGGTAGGGCTGATGTTGGCGCGCTGCGCCACCTCTTCCCGGCGCAGGCCGGGGGTGCGCCGCCGCTCTGATGGAAAGCCCAGGGCGGCGGGGTCCAGCCGGGTGCGTCGATCCCTGAGATAGTCGCCTAGGCCCAATCCCGGGGCCGGGCCGGTGGCGGAAGCGTCGCTCATCCTGTTAACAATCTTACTATGATAAGGTCACTACTTTACCAGCATAATCATGGGATCGAAGCTTGTCTCCAGGGAAACCCGGAGACTGAACCCATGCGCATATTCGTTACAGGTGCCACCGGCAACATCGGCTCCGCCGTGGTGAAGGATCTGGTCGTGGCCGGCCATCAGGTGCTGGGCCTCTGCCGCGCACCGGAGAAGGCGGCCGCCCTTGCCGCCGCCGGGGCCGAGGTCCATTCGGGATCGCTGGAGGACGCCGGCAGTCTCACCAGCGGCGCCGCGCAATGCGATGGCGTCATCCACCTGGCCTTCAACCACGACTTCTCGCGCTTCGTAGCGAACTGCGAGGATGACCGGCGGGTGATCCGGGTGCTGGGCTCGGTTCTGGCGGGTTCCCAGCGCCCGCTGCTCATCACCTCGGGTACCCCCATCGCCAACACGGTGCCGGGCCAGCCAGCCCGGGAAGGCAACGCCACCGTTGGCTCGGACGTCCATCCGCGCGCGGCGTCGGAGGAAGCGGCGGCGGCCCTGGCGGCGGAAGGCATCAACGTGTCGGTGGTGCGCCTGCCGCAGGTGCACGACCCGGTCACCCAGGGGCTCATCACCCCCTTGATCGGCATGTACCGTGAGAAAGGCGTGTGCGCGTACCTGGGCGACGGCCTGAACCGCTGGCCGTCGGCCCATGTGCTGGACGTCGCCGGCCTGTATCGGCTGGCGGTCGAACGGGC
>NZ_BACU01000226.1 GCF_000333275.1 Azospirillum sp. B4
CCACATCCGGCGGCCGTCAAAAGCCATCAGCCCGGCGTTGCACAAGCCGATGGCCCGCTCCTCCGGCGTGGCGTCGAGGTATTCCACGATCCTGATCAGGCCGCCATCGGCATCCTGCACCAGGCGACCATAAGCCTTGGGATCATCAGGGCGCATGCCCAGCACCGCCACGGCTGGGTTGCCAGCTCCGCGTCGCGCCTCCACCAGCAGGGACAGCGTCTCCGGCCGCACCAGGGGGGTGTCGCCGAACAGCACCAGCACGTCGCCGTCGAAATCGCCCAGGCCCGCGCGCGCCGCCTTCACGGCGTCCGCCGTGCCCAGCTGGTTGGGCTGCAGCACGGTCGCGTGCGGCGCCACGGCCTTGGCCACGCTTTCCTGCCCGGGGCCCACCACCACGATGACGCGTTCGGGGTTCAGGGCCGCCGCCGCGCGCAGGACGTGGGCCACCATGGGCTCATTGGCGATGGGGTGAAGGACCTTGGGCAGGTCGGACTTCATCCGCGTGCCCTTGCCGGCGGCCAGGACAATGCAGGCGAGGGCGGTCGAAGTCTGGGCGGTCGCCGTCGGAAGAGACATGGGCGCTAACCTTTGAAACGGCTGGTCGGGGCATCGTCAGATGGGATGAAGCCCGCCCCGACGCCATTGCCAGCGAGGTCCCCTTACTGCCACAACGAGGGTGTCATGCGAAACCGCCTTCGCCCGGATGCCGCCCCATGAATCCCTTGCCCTCCACCGGCCTGCCCGCAGCCGTGCTGTTCGATTTCGACGGAACACTGATCGACAGCGCGCCGGACATCCTGACCGGCATCAACCGCTTGCTGGATGAGGAGAACCTGCCGCCCCTGGACTTGGCGCAGGTGCACCAGTTCATTGGCGACGGCGCGCCCATGCTGGTCACCCGCACCTTTGCCGCCGTGGGCCGCCCCCTGGATCCCGACTCGGTCCCGGCCATGACCGACCGCTACATGGCGATCTACGAGGCCCTGCCGGCCGACCCGTCCTGCGTCTTCCCCGGCGTGGTCCCGACCCTGGCCGCCCTGAGTGAGCGCATCCCCCTGGGCCTGGTGACCAACAAGCCGGAGCGGGCGACCCATGCGGTGCTGGCGGCCATCGGCCTGGCCCCCTATTTCAAGGCGGTGGTCGGCGGCGACACGCTGCCCACCCGCAAACCCCATCCGGGCCCCCTGCTGCACGCCATGGCCCAGTTGGGCACCGCCCCCGCCCAAACGGTCATGGTGGGGGACGGCGCCAACGACGTGACCGCCGGCCGCGCCGCCGGCACCCGCGTCGTCTGCGTCACCTTCGGCTATCCGCGCATGCCGGTGGACATGCTGGGGGCCGACCGCCTGGTCGATCATTTCCACGACCTGCCGGCCGCCCTGCTGGATCTGTGACGTCACGGCACCGTCGCTCAACCATGGAAGTGGCGGAGGCCCCCCAATCCCGTGTAGTCATGCGGCGATGCCACACGATGACGTTGGCTTTGGGGCGTGGCTATGGGGGGGCGTGGCTATGGGGGGCGTGTCGACCATGGACCGGACAGCATGGGCGCGTATCATCGCCGTCGGCGCAGCCGCTCTGCTGTTCTCGGTCGCGGAGTTCCGGCTGGTCAGCTTCCTCTTCATGGACCAGATCCTGCCCAACGTGCAGGCGGCGGCGGGTGTGCTGGACGGGCTGCCGCATTGGCGCGTCTATCAGTCGCGGGTGCTGGGCCCCCTGGTCATGGCCGCCATCCACGGTGTCGGCCCCTCCTGGATCAACGCCTATTACATCACCGGTATCGGCGGCCTGACCGCCACGGCCCTGGTGATGTTCCGCGTGGGCCAGCGGCTGGGCGATGCCGCCGGCGGCTGGGCGGCGATGCTGGGACTGTTCGTCCTGTTCGCCCTGTTCCTCAGCCGCCCTTGGCTTTACGTCTGGGACTTCTTCGTCCTGCTGGTCGGCGCCGTCTTTCTGCTGTTGGTGGTGCGGCGGGCGTCGTGGTGGGCCTTCCTGGCGCTGATGGCTGTGGCCTTTTTCAACCATGAAAGCGCGTTGTTCATCGCCATTTGGATGGCGGTGCAGGGCCTGGCTGACAACTGGGCCCGGTGGCGGCTGGATTGGCGCCGCTGGGAATGGGGTTTGCTGGGCGGCGGCGTCCTGGGCGGCATCGCCGGGCTGGAACTGGTCGAACTGCTCCGCACCCTATTGCTGAAGCGCGAGATCGGCCCGGAAATCTTCGGCGACGTGAGCCGGATCGGCGATCACGGCGATCAGATCCACATCAAGTTGCTCGATAATCTCCAGGCCACCGCCACGTGGTTCACCCACGCCGATTACGCCTTCAACCTCCTGATCCCCCTGGCGCTGCTGGCCGCCGTGGCCGTGGCCGCCGTCCTGCTGGCCCGGCACCGGCTGAAAATGTTGGGCGTGGCGGCCTACATCGCCACCCAGGCGGCCGCCCTGTACATCGCGGCAGTCCTGGCGGAAACGCGCGTGCTGCTGCAACTGGCCCCTTTCCTGGCGGCCGCACCCCTGCTGCTGACCTGGAGCGGCTGGCGGGACGACGAAGCCAGCTCCTGAAGGGGCGGCCCTTACTTCGCGGGGGCCGCCGGTTGCTTCACACCGCCATCCTTGACGGTGATGGTGTAGGTCTGCGTCTGCGCCTTCCCCATGGGCCAGAACACCTGGACCAGGAGGATGTCAGTGCCCGTGAAGCCGGGGGCCGGCTGGTACCAGAGTTGCTGGCTGGGGGCGGCCGCCTTGTTGCAGGCGGCATGGGGATTGCCAGCGGCATAGGAGGGATAGTCCTTGCCCTCGCGCACGACGGCCGTACCGTGGCCCGGCGGGTTGAGGACGCGCACATCCAGGCCCGGCATGACCGTGCAGTCCTCATGCAGCGACACGAAATAGGCCAGTTGGCGGTCCTGCCCGGACGGCACCGTGCGGGTGGCGGAAATATGGTCGGCCGACGACGCCAGCGCCGCAGAATTGAAAACCGGGGCGGTGGCACCGCCATTCGCGTTCAGGGTGACAGGGGTCACATCCACCCGTTGCATGCAACCGGCGGCCAAGGCTAGGGTCGCGGCAACACCAATCAAACGCCCAGCGGTCATCACATCCCCATTTGATGGACAGGCGCCACAGTCGAACGCCACCCGCACAGGTCGCATCATTCCAATGGATGCAGCCATGTGACAAACGGCCGCCCCAGGGGGCATTCCTGGGGCAGCCGCTCATAAGGTCATACGCTCGTAGGTGGCTGCCGCCGCATCAGCCCAGGCGGGACAACGCCTCGGCCAATTTGTCGCGGGTGCCTTCGGCCTCGGCGCGGCGCTCACGCTGCTCCTCGATCACCTCGGGCGGGGCCTTGTCGACAAAGTTGGGGTTGCCCAGCTTGGCGTCGACCTTGGCGATCTCCCCCGCCAGCTTCTGGATTTCCTTGGCCAGGCGGGCCTTTTCCTTGGCCAGGTCGATGAAGTCCGCCAGGGGCAAAACCAGCGTCGCCTCGTCCACCACCGCCTGCACAGCACCGGTGGCCGGGGCGTCGTCCGTCAGGGTGATGTCCGACAGGCGGGCCAGCTTCAGGATCAGGTCGCGGTGGGTGTTCAGGCGCGCGGCGGTGTCGGCCCCGGCCCCCTTCACCAGCAGCGGCAACTGGGCAGACGGCGGCACATTCATCTCCGACCGGATGGTGCGGATGGTGGAGATGAAGCGCACCACCCAATCCATCTCGGCTTGGGCGCCGGCATCCTTGTAGGCGGCCGGATAGTCCGGCCAGGCGGCGGTGATCAGATCACCCCGATCCTGTCCCTCGCCCAGCTTCTCCCACAGTTCCTCCGTCAGGAAGGGCATGATGGGATGCAGCAGGTGCAGGATCTGGTCCAGCACCCAGGCGGTGACGGCGCGGGTCTCGGCTTTCGCCGCCTCATCCTCGCCCTGCAGGATGGGCTTGGTGAATTCCAGGTACCAGTCGCAGAAGCTGCCCCAGGCAAAGTGGTACAGGGCGTTGGCGGCATCGTTGAAACGATAGCCCTCCAGCGCCTCGGTCACCTGGGCGGCACAATCGGCCACGGCGCCCACGATCCAGCGGTTGACCGTCTGGGTCAGGCTGGCGGGCGCGAAGCCCGGCACCGGCGCCACCTGGTTCATCTGTGCGTAGCGGGCGGCGTTCCACAGCTTGGTCGCGAAGTTGCGGTAGCCCTCGACGCGGGACGTCGCCAGCTTGATGTCGCGGCCTTGGGCCGCCATGGCCGTCAGCGTGAAGCGCAGGGCGTCGCAGCCATACTGGTCGATCAGGTCCAGCGGGTCGATGACGTTGCCCTTGGACTTCGACATCTTCTGCCCCTTCTCATCCCGCACCAGGGCGTGGATGTAGATGGTGCGGAAGGGCACGTCGCCCATGAAGTGGATGCCCATCATCATCATGCGGGCGACCCAGAAGAAGATGATGTCGAAGCCGGTGACCAGCACATCGCCCGGGTAATAGCGCGCCAGTTCCGGCGTCTTTTCCGGCCAGCCCAGGGTGGAGAAGGGCCACAGGGCGGAGGAGAACCAGGTGTCGAGCACATCCGGGTCACGGGTCAGCGGGGTGGCGGCGCCGTAGTGGGCGTCGGCCTGCGCCTGCGCCTCGGCCTCCGTCTCGGCGACGAAGAACTTGCCATCCGGCCCGAACCAGGCGGGGATCTGGTGGCCCCACCACAGCTGGCGGCTGATGCACCACGGCTGGATGTTGCGCATCCACTCGTAATAGGTGTTTTCCCACTGCCTGGGCACGAACTGGGTCTTGCCCTGCTCCACCGCTTCCAGGGCGGGCTTGGCCAGGGTCACGGCGTCGCAGTACCACTGATCGGTCAGCCACGGCTCGATGACCACGCCGCTGCGGTCACCATGCGGCTGCATCAGGGTGTGCGGGTCGATCTTTTCCAGCAAGCCCAGGGCCTCGATCTCCTCCACCACCTTCTTGCGGGCGGCGAAGCGATCCAGGCCCTGGTACTCAGGCGGCGCGTGCTCGTTCAGCTTCGCGTCCCGGTCGAACAGGTTGATCATGGGCAGGTTGTGCCGCTTGCCGACCTCGAAGTCGTTGAAGTCATGAGCCGGTGTGATCTTCACGGCACCGGTGCCGGTCTCGGGGTCGGCGTATTCGTCGGCGACGATGGGAATGCGGCGTCCGGTGATGGGCAGGATGACGTTCTTGCCCACCAGGTCCTTGTACCGCTCATCCTCCGGATGCACGGCCACGCCGGTGTCGCCCAGCATGGTTTCCGGCCGGGTGGTCGCGACCGTGATGTAGGTCCCCTCCATGCCTTCCACCGGATAGCGGAAGTACCACAGGCTGCCCTTCACCTCCTTCTGCTCGACCTCCAGGTCGGAGATGGCGGTGTGCAGCTTGGGGTCCCAGTTCACCAGCCGCTTGTCGCGGTAGATCAGACCCTGGCGGAACAGCTCCACGAACACCTTGCGGACGGCGGCGTTCAGGCCCTCGTCCATGGTGAAGCGCTCACGCGACCAGTCGGGGGAGGCGCCCAGGCGGCGCAGCTGACGGGTGATGGTGCCGCCGGATTCGGCCTTCCATTCCCAAACCCTCTGCAGGAAACCTTCACGTCCCAGGTCGTGGCGCGTCTTGCCTTCCTTGGCCAGGTTGCGCTCCACCACCATCTGGGTGGCGATGCCGGCATGGTCGGTGCCGGGCTGCCACAGGGCATCGCGACCGCTCATGCGGTGATAGCGGATCAGCAGGTCCTGCAGGGTGAATGTCAGCGCGTGGCCCATGTGCAGGCTACCCGTCACGTTGGGCGGCGGCATCATGATGGTGTAGGGCTGGGCGTTGCTGTCCACATGGGCGGCGAAGGCGCCGGAGCGCTCCCACCGCTCATAGCGGCTGCTTTCGACATCGGCGGGGGAGAAGGTCTTGTCCAGCATGGCGGGCACCTGAAATCACGGGCTCAAAAAGCAAAAGAAAGGGGCGGCGCGGGTTCCGGCGCCGCCCCTGACCTAGGCCAAGGTTTATCGAAGCGGCGCGCCTCAGTCGAGTCCGCGCCGTACCACCTTCTCGATCTCGCGCTTGACCAGCCGCTCGACCAGTGAGGGCAGGTTCTCATCCAGCCATTCGCGCAGGATGGGGCGGACCAGGACGTGCACGATCTCCTCCAGCGTGGTGTCGGACCGGCCGATCGGCCCCTCCCCGGTCAGGCTGGGCCCTCCGCGGCGGAAGCCGGACAGGCCGGAGAAGGCGCGGCTGGCGGCCTCCTCCGTGAATTCCGACATCAGCCGGTCATCGTCCATCGGCGGCGGCGGCCGGCGCGGTGGCGGGGGCGGCGGCTCATAGGCGAACGGATCCGGCAGCGGCTCGGGCTCCGGCTCGTCCGGCACGATGTCCGTCAGCTCCAGCACATCGTCCTCGGGCGGGGGCGGGGGCGGAGGCGGCGGTGGGGGCGGCGGAGGCGGTGGCATGGGCACCGCCTCGAAAATATCGTCCTCCGGCGGGGGCGGAGGCGGCGGTGGGGGCGGAGGCGGCGGCTCCTCGGCCGGCGGGGCGTCCGTGTCTTCAGAAATGATCCGCCGGATGGAGGCGAGGATTTCCTCCATGGAAGGTTCTTGTTGTGACTTGTCAGCCATTGTTGCCTAACCTGACCTATAACGGCGTGGACCTGTAACCGCGCGGGCGCCTGCACCGACGTTCGGGGCAGCCTAGGGCAAGAACAGTAAAAATGCCATTGGGTTAATCGCCGCCCACGGGCGGCGCCAATGCTGCCGTATTCCCCGCCCGCGACCGTCGCCTGCTCCCGCCATTGCTTCGTCCCACCAAGAACAGGGTGGGGCGGCACTTTTGCCCAAAAGAAAAGGGCGACCCCGGTTGATGGGGCCGCCCTGGCTTCTCGACAGCATCCCGAAGCCGGGCGCCTTTTCGATGGTCTTACTTCTCGATGGCCCTACTTTTCGATGGACGGCCCCCAGAGCTTGTCCTTGACCTCTTCGTAATGGGCCTTGGCATCGTACAGCGGCACGTTCAGGCCCAGCTTGGCGGCGGTCAGCTCACCCACCGACGACAGCACCTGGTACGACGCCACCTGCTCGTCATGCTGGGCGCGGACCAGTTCCACCTTGGCGTTCACCAGTTCCTGTTCGGCGTTCAGCACGTCCAGGATGGTGCGCGAACCCACCGACTGTTCCTGCCGCACGCCTTCCAGCGCGATTTCGTTGGAGGCGACGGCGCTTTTGTACGCCTCAATGGCGGCGCGGGCGGTCACCAAGGCCTGCCAGGACTTCACGGCCGTCTCGTCGGCGGAGCGCACGGCTTCCATGACCTGGGTGCGGCGCTGCTGTTCCGTCTGCTTGGCGCTACGTACCTTGGCGGAGGTGCCGCCGCCCTCGTACAGCGGAATGGTGACGCGGGCGGAGATGACCGCCGTGTCGTACTGGACGTTGGGCGCTGACTGGTCCCAGTTGCGGTAGTACTGGGCGCTGGCCGACAACTGCGGCAGCATCTGGCCGAAGGCGCCATCCACCGCGTCCTGCGAGGCCTTGTGGTTGTAGCGCGCGGCCACGACCACGGGCGCCGACACCTCGGCGGCGGCCACGGTCTCCTCCTGGTTCACCGGCAGGCGCGCAGCACGGGCCGGCTGTTTCAGCGTGCCAGGCATCTGGCCCACCAGCTTGGCATACGTGGCGCGACTGGCGGCCAGGTTGCCCTGGGCGGAAATGCGGTCGGCGGTGGCGCCGGCCAAACGCGACTCGGACTGGCTGACGTCCGTGCGGGTCAGCTCACCCACGCGGAAGCGATCGCGGGATGCTTCCAACTGGCGGGTCAGCACCTGCTCGTTATTGATGTTCAGGTCCAGGACGGCCTGGTCGCGCACCACGTCCAGATAGGCGGTGGCGGCGGCCAACAGCACCGACTGCTCGGTGTCCAGCAGACTGGCGCGCCCGGCTTCCACCTGGTTTTCCGCCTGGCTGATGCCCGCCTGGATGGTGCCGCCGGCATAAATGGCCTGGTTGATGGTGACGCCAGTCTGCGCCGGGTTCATATGCTCGATGAAGCGGCCCTGGCTCAGACGCTCCTTGCCCACGTTGCCGTCGGCGGTGATGGTCGGCAGCATCG
>NZ_BACU01000225.1 GCF_000333275.1 Azospirillum sp. B4
CGGTGGCGCCGGCCGGTCATGCCATCGGCCACCACAGCGGACAGCTGGCTTTCGATGGCGCCCAGCAGCGCGAAGGCCACCGCGTCCGGCAGGACCGCCAACACCAGGTCCGGCGACAGGGGCGGCAGATGGGGTGCCGGCAGGCTGCGCGGGATGCCGCCGAAACGCGTGCCGATGGTCTCGACAGGCAGGTGGGCAAACGCCGCGACCACGCTGGCCGCCGCCACCGCGATCAACAGGACGGGCCATTGAGGGCGCCAGCGCCGCAGCAGGACGATCAGGGCGATGGTCGCCACCGCCGTGCCCAGGGCGGCGGGGTTCATCGTGGGCAGAGCCTGCCCCAAGGCCAGCAGCTTGGGCACCAGCGGCCCAGGCTCCTTGCCCGGCAGCGTCAGGCCCAGCAGGTCGCGCGCCTGGCTGGCCGCGATGATGACGGCGATGCCGGCGGTGAAGCCCACGGTGACGGGATAGGGGATGTATTTGATGAAGGTCCCCAGGCGCAGGGCACCGATGGCCATGAGGATCAGGCCGGACAGGACCACGGCCAGCGCCATGCCCCCCACCCCCAGCCGCTCCACCGACGCGGCAACCAGCACGATGAAGGCCCCGGCCGGGCCGCCGATCTGGAACCGGCTGCCGCCCAGCAGCGACACCAGGAAGCCGCCGACGATGGCGGTGTACAGTCCCCGATCCGGCGTAACGCCCGAGGCGATGGCGATCGCCATGGACAGCGGCAAGGCCACGATGGCCACGGTCAGGCCCGCCACCAGGTCGGCCCGCAGGTCGCGCAGGCCATACCCCTCGCGCAGCACCGTGACCAGTTTGGGCTTATAAAGTTCCCGCCAGCCTGGCTCTGCCATCGTCCTGTGCATGACGCCCCCTGTCGTTAATGCGCCGCACCCATCCTTCATCCCATACCATCATCGCCCAGCCGGGTCATCCCGGCCTAACCCTTTCCCCTTCAGCCCTTCTTCTGCGCCGCCTTGCGCGCCTTCTGGGCGGTGGCGAAGGCGGCGGCCCACCCTTCCTTCACCACTTGGCGGCCGCGACCGATGGCCAGGGCATCGGCGGGCACCGGCTCGGTGATGGTGCTGCCGCCGGCGATGAAGGCGCCGTCACCCACCTGCACCGGGGCCACCAGGGTGGCGTTGGTGCCGACAAAGACGTTGCGGCCTACCTGGGTACGGTATTTGAAGGTACCGTCATAGTTGCAGGTGATGGCCCCGGCCCCGATGTTGGTCCCCTCCC
>NZ_BACU01000224.1 GCF_000333275.1 Azospirillum sp. B4
AGTGGCTGCGCTTTAGCGCGCTCCCGCTACACACGCGCCGACACCGTGGCCAACGGGTCCACCGTTCAGCGTTTGGTGCCGGCTACGCCATTGGCATCCCTAGCGGCGATTACTGCTGACGACGGCAGCAGCAAGGCCGTTGCCACGGCTGTGAGGTGCTGTCCGCCGCCTGGACGGTGCCCAGGGTGGTGGACCCGGCATATTTGTCCGTGCCGGTGGCGCCCGTGCCCTCGAACT
>NZ_BACU01000223.1 GCF_000333275.1 Azospirillum sp. B4
CGAGGTTATTTTTTCCTGTCAGGCACTTACGGGCAAGCGGCGGACGGGCCCTGTGCTGCGCTGCAGCATGCGGTGCGGTCCGCCGCCCCTGGATCGGGCCCCCGCTTCGCGGCCAGTTATCCGGGGGATTCCCATCCCGCCCTGGCGCACAGCGCCTTCAGCTATGACAATGCGCTGACCACCATTGCGCTGGTGGCATGCGGCCAGGTCGCGGACGCTCGCCTGGTGGGGGATGCGTTGGCCAAGGCCGCCGGCGCCGATCGCACGTTCAAGGATGGCCGGGTGCGCAACGCCTATCGCGCCGGTGCCGCCGCCGACCCGCCCCTGCCTCCCGGGTGGTGGGATGATAAAGCCGGCCAGTGGGCGGAGGACCCCTACCAGGATGGCAGCGCCACCGGCAACGTCGTTTGGGTGGCCCTGGCGCTGCTGACCCTGCATGAGGCGACAGGGGATACCCGCTACCGCGACCGGGCCGTCAGCCTGATGCGTTGGGTGGCTGACCTGATGGCCGATCCGGCCCAACCGGGCGGCTATATCGGCGGCCTGGATGGCTTCGACCCCGTCCAGCAGCGCCTTAATTACAAGGCGACGGAACACAATATCGACGCCGCCGCCGCCTTCACCTGGCTGGCGCGGTCGACGGGCGATGCCGCCTGGACCCGCCACGCCACCCTGGCGCGCGGTTTGGTCGCCGCCGCCTGGGACGGGACGGAAGGCCGCTTTCGCATCGGCACCAAGCCGGATGGGCGAACCTGGGCACCCGGCGCCGCCCTGGATATCCAGCTATGGGCGCACCTGGCCATCGGTGACGCGCCGGCGGATTGGCGCCGGTCCTTGGCCTGGGTGGAAGGGCATCATGCCGTGGGGGGCGGCTTCGACTTCAATGACGACCGCGACGGCATATGGACGGAAGGTACGGCCCAGGCCGCCCTGACTTATCGCGCGTTGGG
>NZ_BACU01000222.1 GCF_000333275.1 Azospirillum sp. B4
GGTTGGTGTAGGTGGGGCGAACNAGCCAGTTGTAGTCCAGCTTGTCCGACTGATAACGCAGGCCGCCGTTCAGCGAGGTGTCAGGCAGGACCTGCCAGGTGGCGCGGGCATAGCCGGCCATGCTCTCGGTGCCCGAGGTGCGGTACCAGTCGGTGGGGGCGATGGCGCGGCGGTAGTCGTACTTCACCTCCAGGTCGCTGTAGATGAAACCCACCAGGTATTTCACCGGGCCGCTGTCGTCGGAGCTGAAGCGCACCTCCTGCACGGTGTTGTCACTGTTGCCCCGCTGGTGGAAATAGCGGTCGGCCGGCGCCACCGGCACGTTGATGGCGACGAAATCGCCCGTGACGTTCTGGTCGCTGCTGGCGAACGAGGTGATGGAGCTGAGCGTGCCGAAGTCGAAGTCATAGTCCAGGCGCAGGCTGCCGCCGCTGTCACGCGCCGCCGCGGAAGAGAAGCGCGAGGACGCGTAGGCGTTGTTGCCGGATCCGATGGTCACCCCCGGCTCCAGGGCGCCAATGGTCAGCTGCGAGGCCGACGGCGTGGTGTCGAACCGGGACAGGACCTTGGACGTCGGATCGGCATAGACGATGGCGCCGGAGGAGGCGGCACCGGTGGTGGACTGGCCACCCACGAACTCCGCCTGGGTCAGCTGGTTGAAATAGCTGGCGTTCACCGTCAGCTTTTCCGTCGCCTGCCACTTCAGCTTCACCCGCGCGCCGCGGGTGTCCTGACCGTTCACCTTCTTGCCCAGGGTGACGTTGCGGACGTTGCCGTCCCACTTGTTCTCGAAGGCCGAGACGCTGAAGGCCAAATTGTCGGCCAGCGGGCCGGACAGGAAGGCGTTGACCTTGGTCTGGCTGTCGTCCGTCTGCTCGGCGCTGACAGTGCCGGTCCAGCGGGTCATGGACGGGCTGCGGGTGACGATGTTGACCAGGCCCGCCGCCGCGTTGCGACCGGACAGGGTGGACTGCGGGCCGGGCAGGACCTCGATCCGCTCCACGTCGCTCAGTTCATTGGCCAGCGAGGCCCAGGTCGGCTGGGGCACGTCGTCCAGCACGATGCCCACCTGGGCTGGGCAGGTCTGTGAAATCGGCAAGGTGGAAATGCCGCGCATGGCCAGCGAGCGCTGGCCCGGCAGGTTGCCGGTGACGCCGCCCTGCAGCGAGGGCGCGATGGCCGCCAGGTCGGACAGCTGGTTCACGCC
>NZ_BACU01000221.1 GCF_000333275.1 Azospirillum sp. B4
TCAGAAGGCAAATGGTTGCGGGACTGTCGCCACGGTTATGCAACGGTAGCGAATCTTTCACCGCCCCGCTTCCCGATGCGCGGGCCGAATCGCGCTGAAGCACGAGCCCCGGGATCCCTCGCGGCATCCGGGGGCTCTGCCCCGCGTCAGGGGAACATGTCGTCGACGGCGCTTTGGCTCAACTTGCCGTCGCTGCTGGGCGGCTCCGGCGCCTTGGCCGGCTTCGGCGCCGGCTTGGGCGGCGCCACCGGGGCCGGTGCCGGCGGTGGCGGGGGAGGGGGGGGCGGTGGCGGTGGCGGGGGGGCCGCCACCGGGGCGAAGCCACCGCCATCCATCAAGGCGTCGACCATGTTCTGATCGATGCCGCCGCGCAAGGCCGGACCGTGCATCAGGTGGGAATCGGGCCGGACGTCCTGCGGGTCGTCCATGATGGCCTCGGCCGCTTCGCTCTCCAGGCCCCAGATCTCGATCATGGTGTGCACCCGGCGCTCGATATAGCGCATGGTGTTCACAACCTTGGTCATGCGCTGGCCGGTGATGTCCTGGAAGCTGCACGCGGTCATGATCTCCATGACCTCGTTGTCCAGTTCCGCGGCCGCCATGGGCGACTCGCCGCGCAGGCGGTCGGCCACCGACTGGATGCGCTCTGCCCCGTTCAGGATTTCCGTGGTGGCGTGCTCGGTCGCCTGTAGGATGGCGTCCAACTCCTCGGTCGCCAGCATGATGCGGTTGGCCGAGGGATCATCCGGCTTCAGGGCCGCGATTTCGCGCCGGGTCTGGGCGATGTGCGACGCCATCTCCTGCAACTCGCGCCGCAGGATGCGGATATGAGCGCCGGAACTGTCGACCTCGCCCCCCGTCTTGGCTTCCCTCAGAAGGCGACGCACGTCGTCGATGGCGACGACGCGGCCCCGGCGATCCCGCATGCGCAAAAAGGCACGCCCGCGCGCCGTGGACTGCAGCGCGTCCTCGATGCGGGCGTACTCCTCGTCAGACAGGTCGGAAAAGAAATCCGACACAGGCGTCACCCCAACGCGCCGATGACGCTCTCGATCTTTTTCTTCAGCGTGTCGGCGTTAAAAGGTTTCACGATGTAGTTGTTGACGCCGGCCTCCTTGGCGGCGACGACGTTCTCCGTCTTGGACTCCGCGGTCACCATGATGAAGGGCGTACCCTTCAGGCGGACGTCCGCGCGCACTTCCTTCAGAAGCTGCAGACCGGTCATGGGTTCCATGTTCCAGTCGGAAATGACCAGCCCGAAGCTGGAGCCGCGCAGCTTGGCCAGCGCCTCGGCACCGTCGGCGGCCTCTTCGATCTTGGTGAAACCGATCTGCGGAGCAGGTTCNTGATGATGCGCC